>CAMAUG010000261.1 GCA_945861255.1 Candidatus Sulfopaludibacter sp. SbA3 | reverse complement strand
CGACTGGAGTGCGCCACTTGGGATGCACATTCGCGGCCACCGCCAAAAACGCTCCATTCCTGGCCATCGCGTAATAAACGCGCGGGCCGATGGTGACCATCGCGTTCACCGTCGACATCAATGACAACGCCATCAGCGCGCTGAAAATGCCGCCCACCTCGTCGCCGAATAGCCGCGAGGCTGCCAACGCGCCCACCGCCAGCACCCCCTTCAAGTCCTCCAGCGGAGCCGCATAGATGAAGATGAAATTCAACCCCAGGTACATCACCGCGACCAGGGCCGTGCCCACAGTCAGTGCCATCGGCAGCGTGCGCGAGGGATGCCGCAATTCCTCGGCCACATACGTCGCCGCATTCCAGCCGCTGTAGGCCACGTAAATCCAGAACAAGCTGATGGCGAACTGCGCGGCCAGCGGCGTGGACGCCGTACGCACGGCGTTCATCGAAAAATGCTGCGTGTTGCCCGTGCCCACCAGCAATCCCAGCACGATAAAGGATGTCATGATCAGCACCTTGGCGCCGGTCAGCACGTTCTGCAAGCGCGCCACACGCTGCACGCCCAGGATATTGATGACGCTGAACATCAGCACCAGCGCGCACGCCAGTATCTGCGCGCCACCGAAGGAAAACTGATACTCGCCGGAGCCGAATAACACGCTCGAATTCTTCTGGCTCACCGCCGGAAAGAAGCGTGCGACGTAATCGGAAAACGCCAGCGCCGCCGCGGCGATGGGCGCGGAGAATCCGGCGAAGAAGGAAACCCAACCGCTGATAAATCCCCACGTTGGGCCGAAGGCCTGGGTCAGGTACACGTACTCACCGCCGGAGCTGGGCATGTTGATCCCCAGTTCGGCGTAGCAGAAGGCGCCGCACAGCGCGCACACCGCGCCCGCCACCCAGATCCAGAGCAGTAGGCTGGGTGAGCCCAGGTCACCCGCCAAAAATCCGCTGGAAGTGAAGATCCCCGTGCCGATCATGTTCGACACAACCAGCGCCGTCGCGCTGACCACGCCCAGTTGACGAAGAAGAGCAGGTTTGGTGGGGCTCACCCGTCTATTCTACCGTTTTACGTGAGACCCGCTGCATGGTACTGCGCGAACGTCGAGGCCACAGGCAAGATTGTAGAATCGCACGCAATGCTGTTGCAGTACACGCCCGCGAAGAAGTCCAGGCAGGCGACCGCATCCAACCAGGTGGCGTTGTCTTGTTTCGGATTCATCCGGCCGCGGCGGAGAAAGTTAAGCCTGTTGTCCGCGCCTTCGTGGAGGCGGGAAGAGCCTGCCTGGTCCACGATTGCACGGCAACCACCGATGGTATTCAGATGGCGCCGTCGAGATGCAGCTAGTCTCGTCAACTCCTGAGCTGTGACGGAAAGTTTCAATTCGGCCGGACGCGACGTGCGAAACAGCGTGCCGTTAATGCACGGTGCCGTGGCATTTCTTATACTTCTTGCCGCTGCCGCAAGGGCACGGATCGTTGCGGCCAATCTTGTCCGCCGGCGCGGCAGGGGCGGGAGCGGCGCGGGTTTCGGGTACAGGCTCGGGCTCATGCACGTGAGCATGTTCGGCCATCCGCTCCGCTTCGAACACGGGCGCGAGCCCATGCAGCCGCAAACGCTCGTCCAGCGCGAGTTCCACCAGGTCCACTTCGTCTGCCGTCAGTGATGCCAACTGATCGATCTTGCGCAGCATCCCTTTCACGGTCCCGCGCCGGGTTTCGCCCGGCATGGCCAGCGCGTAGGCGAACAGCGCGTCTTCCCGCAAATCGTCGTAGGGCGGTTCGCGTTCGAAGAACTTTTCGATCTTGTCGATGTGTGGGGTCAACCGGAAATACCCCGCGCCGCGCAAAGCGTGCCGCAAAATCGCGGGATCGGTTTCCTCCAGATGCGCCGCAAAGTACTTCGCGTAGGGCTGCCACAGGGAGCGCCACATGGTCTCCAGCGCCTTGATGCGGGCCGTGCCGCCCATCGCGTAAAGCGCTTCCACTCCCACACGAACATCGTCGCGATTGGCCACCGCGTACAATCCCACCGCCGCTCCGCCGCGTTCCGCTGCCGGCCGGGAAACGTCGTTCAACACGCCGATCATCGCATCTCGCAACGCAGCCGACTCGCGCGTTTCCTCCGCGACCACGTCGCCCAATGAGGCCCAGGCCTGCCCGCGCACCGCCGGTTCAGGATCGGACTGCGCCAGCGCCGACAAAGCCGCGCGCGGTTTGGGGCTCAACGGCAGATTGAAAAAACTGTACGCCGCGCCGGCGCGAACATCCGCCTCCGGCGCCGCGAGCATGGCCAGGCGTTCGGATTCATCCAGCACGTCGAACGGCGGCAGCTCGCGCTCCGGATATTCAGCGTAAATATCGAACGGCTCCGGTTGGTACTTCGGCTCGGGAGCCTCTAACAATTCCAGTGCGTACTTGAATTCGCGCCGCAATTCCACGTCTTCAGCGGGCAGCTCCGCCAGCATCGTTTCCAGTGGGCCGCGCTCCGCTGCGTCGCCGTAAAGCCCCAGGCAGAAGGCCCCGTCCGCGGCGTCGTACTCCAAACGCCCCAGCAGCACCTGCAACACGCGCGGATCCCGCACGCGGAGCGCGGCCAGCAGGAACGCAATGTCCGAGCCTTGCTCTTCCCCCAGCTCCTCATACAATCGCAGCAGCGGTTCAGCGGCCTGGTTTCCGAAGGGCAGCAGCGCCTGAATCAGGCTATCGTCCACGTCCTCCGGCGCCCGGCGGATGGCGTCGATGAAGAACTCCAGCGCTTCCTGGGTCTGTTCCTGGGCGTTGTAATGCCGGAACAGATCCACCAGTAACGGTTCCAGATCGAGCTTGTCTTGGTCGTGCGGTTGGCGCGCGAAGCGCAAAATAGAAGCGGTATCGTTCTGCTCGACGATGGACGCAAGAAAGCGGCGGTCGATGCCCACATGGCCCCGAGCCGCCGCTTTCAGTAGTTCTTCCACCCGCGGAACCGGCCCCTGGCTCCCGTCCCCTGGCCCTTGCTGGCTGGCCTCCGGCGTCACTCCTCTTCCTTCACCACGTTCACCGGAATTTCCACGGAAACTTCCCGGTGGAGCCGGATGGCCACCTTATATTCGCCCAACTGCTTGATCGGGTCGTCCAGATGGACCTTGCGGCGTTCGATGGTATAGCCTTGCTTCTCCAGAGCCGTTGCGATGTCGCCGGCGGTGACTGAGCCGAACAACTGATCGTTCTCGCCGGCTTTTTGCGCGATGGTCAACGTCACGCTCCCCATCAGTTTCGCCAGATCCTGGGCGTCGGCGATCACCTTGGTCTCGCGCCGCAGGTGCGCCTGCTTTTCCTGATCCACGATTTTCTTGTTGGATTCGGTCGCCGCCACCGCCATGCGCCGGGGCAGCAGGAAATTACGCGCATAGCCGGCCGCCACCTTCACTACATCGCCCCGCCGGCCCAGTGTTTCGATTTCTTCTCTTAGGATGACTTCCATTGTGTTTGCTCCTACACCGCCGCCGCAAACGGCATCAGCGCGATGTTGCGCGCCTGTTTGATCGCTTCCGCCAGACGCCGCTGATGCGGCGTGCACACGCCGGAGATCCGCCGGGGCGTGATCTTACCGCGCTCCGACATGAACGCATTCAGCATCCGTACGTCTTTGTAGTTAATATCGTCGATCTTTTCGACGCAGAACCGGCACAGTTTCTTGCGCCGGAAAAATTGCTTCTTGCCGGCCGTCGCTTTGTCGCCGCCGGTAGGCCGCTGAGAGGCCGCGACTGGTCTACCACCTCTGGATTCCGCCATGTTCGTGTCCTCTCCCTATTCCTTGCTCTCTTTAGAAGTGCTCTCTTCCGCCAATTCCGGAGCCTTGCCCGGGCCGGCATGCTCGGGGATCGCTGGCGCCGGCACTGCCGGGACAGGAGCTCCAGGCGCTGCCGCCGCCGCTGCCGGGGCCGAGGGTGCCGCCATCGGCGGTGGTGGCCGGCGCGCTGCGCGCTTGTCGCGCGCTTTCTTGCGCTTGGCGATCTTCTTCTGCTTTTCGTCGATGCGCACCGTGATGAACTTGATCACCAGGTCGCTCACGCGCATGCGGCGCTCCACTTCGTGCACCAACTCCGGCGCGCACGTGAACTGAATCAGTACATAGTTGCCTTCGTTGTATTTCGCCACGCGATAGGCCAGCTTGCGGACGCCCCATTTATCGGTTTTGTCCACCGTGCCATTGCCCGTGGTGATGATGTTCTGGATCTGCCCAACAAACGCGGCGGCTTCTTCTTCCGCTGCGTCCGGCTTCAAGATAAATAATTCTTCGTAGACTCTCATTCTTCCTCTGTTGTTAAGCCTCCGGCGCGACGGTTAAACACCGTCATGGACTTTTCGACGCCCTCGGCGATTATGGACTCGACGGCCGCGGCTGCCCGCTCCACCGCCTCCTCCACTTCCTTCTTCTGCCCGCGCTTAAACGGCGCGAGCACGAACTTTGCCCCGTCTCCCACGGGACGCCCCGGCGGGTTGATGCCCAGCCGGACTCTGGGGAACGCGCTCGTCCCCAAACTTCCAATGACGCTCTTCATCCCGTTGTGCCCCGCATCGGAGCCCTTCGGCTTGATGCGCAGCTCCTGCCACGGCAGCGCCAATTCATCGTACACAACCACCACGCGATCCGGCGTCACTCCATACCGCTCCGCCAGCCCCTGCACCGCGCCGCCGCTCAAATTCATGAACGTCTGCGGCTTGGCCAGCGCGATCCGCTTCCCGGCGATCGCTCCCACTCCCACCCGGGAGAAGTTCTCTTTCCGGGTCATCCGGATCGCATGGGACCCCGCCAACCGGTCCACCACCATGAACCCGAGATTATGCGGCGTATTCTCGTATTCCTCGCCCGGATTGCCCAGGCCGACAATAAGAAATTCGATCTCGTCCGCCATCGTGCCAACACCAAGTCCGGTTGGGCCCCGCTCCTTGGCTGACCCCCGGCCCCTGTCCGCTGGCCCCGCTCTTCCGCTGGCCCCTGGCGCCCGGCCCGCCGGCCGTTATTTCTTCTTCTTCTCTTCGGGAGCCGCGCCTTCTTCTTCCTTCTTGCCCTTCTTGATCACTTCCGGCTCGGCGGCAGCGGCGCCCGGCGCGGCGCCTTCCACTGCGGCGGCCGCCGGCTCCGCTTCGGCCTTCAGCATGATTACGTGAGAGATCACGGAGTCCGCATTGCTGATCAGCTTCGCCGAACCCGTCAACACAATCTCGCTGGCCCGCACGGCCTGGCCGATCTCCAGCGCGGAGACGTCCACCACGAATTCCTCGGGAATCTCGTCCGGCAGGCACTCGATTTCAATTTCGCGGGTGATCGCTTCTTGCAATCCGCCCTGGATCTTCACGCCATGCGGTTCGCCCTTGGTGTGCACCGGCACTTTCACCCGGATGCGCAGCGTAAGGTCGATGCGCTTCATGTCGACGTGCAGCAAGGTATCCTTGATGGGCTCGTTCTGCCAAGCCACGATCATCACCGGCGTGGTCTCTCCACCTGTTAACGCCAGATTGAAAATCGTGTTATGGCCCGTCTTGCTGTGCAGGATCTTGCCGACTTCCTTGGGGCTCACCGCCACCGCCACCGACGCGCCACCCGCTCCGTACAATACGCCCGGCATCGCACCGGACACGCGCAATCGGCGCGCTTCATTTTTGCCGCGCAACTCGCGCGCTTCCGCAACAATCGTAATGTCTCTTCTCGCCATAATGTTTTCCTACTGGCTCCCGGCCACTGGCCCCCAACCTATACAAATAACGTGCTCACCGATCCAT
>CAMAUG010000260.1 GCA_945861255.1 Candidatus Sulfopaludibacter sp. SbA3 | reverse complement strand
AGGATCTCTTGGGAAATCCGGGGCATCGAACAAGGGCTGAAATCGATCCGGAACTTTCAAATCGAAAAATCCCAAAACACGACTTAACAGCCTGTGCTGCTATGGCTTGCCGCCCATCCAGTTACGGTTAGCCGGACACTACTGATGGGGCGCGCGGCGAGCTGAGGATAAATACGCGGTCATTCACATCCGCATTCGACAATATCATAAACTACAAATCCGGAAATCCAGTTACAAATCTGAACAACGGCGATAAGCATTGCGATGTCGATGGTGCAATTCCAAGCCGCATCCACTCCTTCATCCACGGTGTGGATGGAGTTGACGGTCCGGATCTTGCAAGCGGTGGGGCAGTACGCCGTCCGCTGGAAGGATGGGGAACACGAACGTTTTCAAAAAGATCTGGCCGCCTCCGCTGAGTTTCTCCGAAACGCAAAGGGCGATGCTCCCCTGCGAACCGTGGGGGACGCTATCACAAAGGGAATCCGGGACTATTCCGAACAGGCGCAGCGGTGCATTGAGGGTGCGCATGCCGAGATGAAGGAGATGATCGGGACTCTCACGTCCTCCATGGCTGAGGCGCAAAGGGGTGCCGGACACTCGATGGAAGCGATGGATCAAATCGGCCACACGATCCAGGCCAACAATCCCGTGGAGCAACTGGAAACCGTCAAAATTCACTTGATGCAGGCTTTGGATGCCCTGGAGCAACAGGAAGCCGCCAAAGTCCAATTGATGCAGACGTTGAATGCGTTAAAAGCGTCTACCGCCGAACGAAAGCAGGCAAGCACCGCTCTGCTCAATAACTTGCAGGAACGCGTATTCGTTCTGGAACATTGGGGCGATCCTGATCTGCTGTGGGTGCGCTCTGGCGAGCCGGTGACCGCCAAACCCGCCGTCAGGGCTTTCTTGCCGGCGAAAAACACAATGCCGGCCAAAGCCGTAACCGTCGGGGAAGGTCAAGCGTTCCAGCTGAACCGTGAGTTGTTACGGGCCGATCCGGCGACTGGGTTGCCTCCAAAGGTCGCGGCGGAGGCTGCCATTCTGGAACTGATGGCGACCCCCGATCATCACACGGTGCACGTCGGCGTGTACTTTGTTCAAAGGATGCAGTGGATCAATGCGCGTTATGGCGAAAAATTCGGCAACGCCGTCCTGAGTTTTTGCGCTCAGTATCTGGCCCGCGGGCTGCAACCGGAAGATCAATTGTTTCGCTGGCGGGGGCCATGCTTCGTTGCACTGCTGCGCCGTGGCGGGTCGCCGGTGGACGTCCGGCAGGAAACTCAACGGATGTGTGCGGCGAAGCTAACGTTTGAATCACCCAACGCGGCGATGCTGCTGCCCGTCAGCATAGCGGCACTAGTGATCGAGACCGGAGGGGTGAGCTCGGCGGAGATCATCAGCACCATCGACGAGTTCATGTTGAACGGTGCAGCCGTGGGTCAAGCTTGACGGAGCAGGTCTGCGCGCCATCGGAGCACAGGCTGCGTGCAAGGCGGAAGCAATGCGATGCGCCTGCCTTCGCACAGCGAATTCGCCGCGTTGCGCACGCCGCGTTGCGCACCTCGCGCCCAATCGGCTGTAATAGTAGTTTCAGACTTTCCAATACGCATAATTCCCGGATCAGAAAAGGAACAAGTCACGAATGGGTACCGCAACACTGAACACGACCGAATACAAAGTCGCCGATCTTTCACTTGCCGAATGGGGGCGCAAGGAAATTTCCATCGCCGAGTATGAGATGCCGGGCCTGATGTCGGTGCGCAAGAAGTACGCAGCCGCCAAGCCGCTCAAAGGCGTGCGCGTCACCGGTTCGCTGCACATGACCATCCAGACGGCCGTGCTCATTGAGACACTGGCGGAACTGGGCGCCACCGTGCGCTGGGCGAGCTGCAATATTTTCTCCACGCAGGATCACGCCGCCGCGGCCATTGCCGTCGCCGGCGTCCCGGTATTCGCCTGGAAGGGCGAATCGCTCGAAGAGTACTGGTGGTGCACGAACCAGGCCATCGCGCATGCCGGCGGCAAGGGTCCCGAACTGGTGGTTGATGACGGCGGCGACGTTACGCTGCTCATCCACAAAGGCTATGAGTTCGAAAACGGCAGCGATTGGGTGAACACGCCTTCGGGGAGCCACGAGGAGAAGGTTATTAAGGATCTGCTGAAGCAGGTGCACAAGGAAAATCCCACGCGCTGGCGCGACCTGGTGAAGGATTGGCGTGGCGTTTCCGAAGAGACCACCACCGGCGTGCACCGCCTGTACAAGATGCAGGAAGAGGGCAAGCTGCTGGTGCCGGCGATTAACGTGAACGATTCGGTCACCAAGTCAAAATTCGATAACCTGTACGGCTGCCGCGAATCGCTGGCGGACGGCATCAAGCGCGCTACCGACGTGATGGTGGCAGGCAAGGTCGCCGTGATCTGCGGATACGGCGACGTGGGCAAAGGGTCGGCGCAGTCGCTGGCCGGCATGGGCGCGCGGGTGGTGGTGACTGAAATCGATCCCATCAATGCTTTGCAGGCCGCCATGGAAGGCTTTGAAGTGACTACGGTGGAAGACACGCTCGGTCGCGGCGATATCTACGTGACTACCACCGGCAACGTGGATATCATCACGCTTGATCACATGAAGAAGATGAAGGACCAGGCCATCGTCTGCAACATCGGGCACTTCGACAACGAAATCCAAGTGGACCCGCTAAATGTGGACCCCACCGTAAAACGCACCAACATCAAGCCGCAGGTGGACATGTACACCTTCGCCGATGGCCACAGTATCTACCTGCTGGCCGAAGGCCGTCTAGTGAATCTGGGCTGCGCGACCGGCCACCCTAGTTTCGTGATGTCCAACAGCTTCTCCAACCAGACGCTGGCGCAACTGGATCTGTGGAAGAACAAGGACACTTACAAAGTGGGCGTGTACACGCTACCGAAGAAGCTGGACGAAGAAGTCGCCCGCTTGCATCTGGAGAAGATCGGCGTGAAGTTAACGCGACTGTCGCAAAAGCAGGCCGACTATCTGGGCGTTTCCCCGGACGGCCCCTACAAGCCGGATCACTACCGTTACTGAGCAAATAAGGGGACAGGCAACCCAATTCCCGAATTCGGCCAGCCCTAACACGGGTGGCACCAGATGTGCGGACTGTCCCCTTATTTGCACGCGGGTAGAATTGAAACATGGGGAGTACCTGCTGCGCCGCGCTCGCGTTCCTGCTCTTGGCAAACGGCAGCGCGCGCGCCGCCGAACAAATCACGGTAGCCGCCGCCGCCAATCTGACGGTAGCCTTTCGAGCCATCGGGGCGAAGTTCGAGCAGGAAACCGGGATTCACCCCGTGTTCAGCTTCGCCTCCACCGCGCAGCTTACGCAACAGGCGGCCAACGGAGCCCCCTTCGATGTGATCGCCGCGGCGGACATCTCGCATATCGATGAGTTGGAGCGTGCCGGATTTCTGGCGCCGGGATCGAAGGCGATCTATGCGCGCGGCGCGATCGCACTGTGGGTTCCCCCCGGGGGCCGCGCATCCATGCGCGCATTGGAGGACTTGGCTGGGCCACAGGTTCGCGTGATCGCCATCGCCAAGCCGGAGCTCGCTCCATACGGCCGGGCGGCGGTGGAGGCGCTGCAACGCGCGGGCTTGTGGGACCGCGTGCGCTCCCGCGTGGTCTACGCGGAAAACATCAACATGGCCCGGCAATATGGTGTTTCCGGCAACGCCGACGCTGTTTTCACCGCCTACCCCTTGGCGGTTGCCATGCACGATGCGGGCACGGTGATTCCAATCGATCCAATACTCTATACACCGATCGATCAGGCGCTTGGCATACTGGCGCGCTCAACTAACAAAGACGCGGCGCGCAAGTTCACTGATTTTCTGCTGCGCGGCAGCGGGCGGGAGATGTTGCGCGAATATGGATACGCATCGCCGATGCGGTAGATGCCTCAGCGGACAACGGTACCGGATGGTTGCCGCGCGTTCCCCACGTCCAATACGCGAACACCGTTACCCCATATTATTAAGTAAGAGTGATGCGAGTCCTCCTCCTTTTCGCGAGTGTCCTGGCAGCCTACGCCCAGAGCGTCACCAGCGAAATCCGCTTGCAGGTGCGCGATGCCACGGGCGGGGCGTTGGAAGCGGCCGGCTCGGTGGAGGGCCTGGCCACTGCCGTGCATCGCAATTTCCGCACGGGCGCCGACGGCCGGTACACGTTGACGCGGCTGCCGCTCGGGATTTACCGCATTCAACTTGCGCGCGACGGATTCGCTCCGCAGTCCGTGCGCGTGGAACTGCGCTCGGAAACGCCCCTGGAGCAGGCCGTCACGCTGAACGTGGCCGGCATCCAAACCACCGTGGACGTCCGCGAGGAAGAGACGCTGCTGAACCCGGAAGCCACCAGCGCCTCGCAACACCTGGGTCCCGACCAGTTGCGCTTTCGCTCCAGCGCGGCGCCCGGGCGCTCTGTGATCGACGTGGTCAACGCGCAACCCGGTTGGCTGCTGGAAGCCAACGGCAGCCTGCATCCACGCGGCGCCGAGTATGACGTGCAGTACGTGATCAACGGGATACCGTTGTATGACAACCGCTCGCCCGCGTTCGCGCAAAGTCTGGGCATCGAAGAATTCGAATCCATGACCGTGCAGACCGCGGGGATGCCCGCGGAGTTTGGACGCAAGCTGGGCGGCGTGGTGGAAGTCAACACCGATCAAGACCTGGTTCGGGGACTGCACGGCCAGATGAGCCTGCAAGGGGGCAGTTTCGACCAGCGCGGGAGTTTCGCGTCGCTGCAATACGGGCGTGGCCGCAACATTTTCGGGTTGAGCGGCGAGGGATTTTCCACCAATCGCTACCTGGACCCCCCGGTTACGCAGAACTTTACGAATCGCGGAAGCGGCGGCGCGCTTTCCGGGCGCCTTGGCCGGAACTGGTCTGAGAACGATTCCACGCGCGCCTATTTCAGCTCGCGCCATGCGGGTTTTCTGGTACCGAACGAGTTTTTGCAGCAGGACGCCGGCCAGCGTCAGGATCGCAGAGCGGACGAAACCATGGGGCAGCTTACCCACATGCACCTGTTTTCGCCCAACATGGTGATGAACGTGCGTGGGATGATGCGCGACACTTCCGCGCGGTTGTGGTCGAATCCATTTTCTACCCCGATCCTGCCCGCTCAAGATCGTGGCTTCCGCGACGGCTACGTGGGCGGCAGCTTCGCACTCCATCGCGGCGAGCACGAAATCAAGGCCGGAGCCGACGCGATCTTCACGGCGGTCCGCGAAGATTTTTCATATCGCATTCTGCATTACGCGTTGGATGGCGTGGAGATCTTCGACCACGACGTCCCGGCCGCTTTCGATTTCCAGGCCCGCCGGACCGGCTATCAGCAATCCGGTTTCGCGCAGGACCGATGGCGCAGAGGACGCTTCACGCTGAGTGCCGGCGTTCGTTTCGATAACTACCGGCTGATGGTGAAGGAGACGGCGTGGAGCCCGCGGCTGGGGGCTGCGTATGCGATCCCGCAAGCGGGGCTGACGCTACGGGCGTCCTACGACCGCATCTTCATGCCGCCGGCATTCGAGAATATTCTGCTGGCCAGTTCGAATCTGGTGAGCGCGCTCGGGGGCGAGGGCCAATTCCTGAAGCTGAAATCCGCGCGCGGCAATTTCGTCGAAGCGGGATTTGCCAAAAGCCTGTTCGGCAAACTCCGCTTGGACGGAAGCTGGTATGCGCGCCGCATCGATAACTTCGCCGACGACGCGCTGCTGTTCAATA
>CAMAUG010000259.1 GCA_945861255.1 Candidatus Sulfopaludibacter sp. SbA3 | reverse complement strand
CAGCGTCTGGCCGGAAGCGCGGATCCGCAGGAACACGTGCTTTTCGCTACGAATGTCCTGCGCGAGCACCTCCAGCCCTCGCCCCACAAACAGCGGCGCCGGATTGCCCATGCCGAACGGCGCAAGACTGAGCAGCTCCGCGACGGTTTGGTTGTCTATATCGCCCAAGTCGATTTCCGCATCGATGTCCAGTTCCGGCTCGAAGTCTGCCGGCGTCAATTGCGATGCCGCATACGCCCGGAAGCGCTCGCGGAATTCGGCGACGCGGCCCGATGCCAGCGTAAGGCCAGCGGCCTGGCGGTGGCCTCCGAACTTGCTGAACAAGTCAGCCATGGATTCCAACGCTTCCAACAAATGAAACTGGCGGATGCTGCGGCCGGAGCCTTGCGCCATGCCATTCTCCAATCCGAGCACGAACACGGGCCGGTGGTAGCGTTCAACAACGCGGCTCGCCACGATGCCCACCACGCCGCGATGCCATCCTTCGCCTGCGAACACCAGCGCGGAATCGTCGTCGGTCACCGGCTGCGCCATGCACTGTTCGAAGATGGTTTTCCAGATGCCGTCCTGCGTCTGCCGGCGGTCCGCATTTAACTCATGAAGCTGCGCCGCGATGGCACGGGCGCGCGCGGTGTCATGGGTGGTGAATAGCTCCACCACATCGTTCGCGCTGGCCATTCTCCCCGCCGCGTTGATGCGGGGCGCCACGCCGAAAGCCACGTCCCGGACACTGGGAACCTTGCCTGCTTCAATTCCGGAGACATCCAGCAGCGCGCGCAAACCCGGATTGTTGACACTGCGCAGACCCTGCAGCCCGCGCTTGACGATCACCCTGTTCTCGCCCGTCAGCGGCACCACGTCTGCCACGGTCGCGATCGCCACGATCTTCAAGAATGAATCGAGCAAGCGCTCCCGCCTTGCCGTGTCCCAGTCCAACACGCGCATCAGCGCGTCCGCCAGTTTCAGTGCCACTCCGGCTCCACAGAGATTCTTTTCCGGATAGGCGCAGTCCGCGCGATTCGGATTCACTACGGCCAGAGCCTCCGGCAGCGCGTCGTCGGGCAGGTGGTGATCCGTGACGACGACATCGATGCCGAGCCCCGCCGCATGCTTTACGACGTCGTTGGCGCGAATCCCCGTGTCGACGCTGATAATCAGCCGCACGCCTTGCGCGGTGGCGTCCTCCACCACCTCCGCCTTCATGCCGTAGCCGTCGCGGAGGCGATGCGGGACGAAACACGTGGCCAGGCCGCCTGCAAGATCGATGGTCTTCTTCAGGACCACCAAAGCGCTGGTGCCGTCCACGTCGTAATCGCCGTACAGCAAAATGGGCTCGTTGTGCCGAATCGCGAACGCCAACCGGTCCGCTGCTGCGTGCATCGTAGTGAGCAGAAACGGATCGTGCATATCGCCCGCTGAGGGCTGCATGTACTTACGCGCCGCCGCGGCGTCCCGGTATCCCCGCGCCCATAACACGCGCGCCGTGACCGGCGATACACGAAGCGCGGATACCAACGCCGCCACGCCGCCTGGATCGGACTCAGCGATTGTCCATTTCATTTCTCGGGTAAACCCCTTGCGAATCCTCTACGGTACAACCTGTAATCTAAAGATAGCGAACCGCCGTCCTATACTTATGTCCAGGCAGGGGCTGAAAGTTCTCACGATAGTTGCAGTGATCGCGGCGTTTGCCTCCGGCCAGACGGGCACGGTGAAATCGGAAGGCCAACCGTTGCCCGGCGCGGCGGTGCGCGCCACGCAAGGCGACCGGACCCTGACCACTCTTACCGCGGCTGACGGCACGTTTACGCTCGACAAGTTGACGCCGGGCGCGTGGGTCATTGAGGTCAACATGTTCGGCTTCGAGCCTGCGCGCCGGGACCTGCAAATAGGCACCGCGCCCACGCGGGTCGAATTCATGCTGCAATTGCGAACGTTACCTGGCCCGTTTGGAAGAGGCGGTGCGCAGCCTAACCAAGTGGCGGCGGGCACGGATGCGCCGCCCGCGGAGGGCGCGCCTACGGACGCGATCCAAGAGAACCAGGTCGTGCAAGCGGCACCGGTCAACGCCGCGGGAGCGAATGAATCCTTCCTGGTCAGCGGAAGCTTGAGCGCGGGCATACAGACGCAGGCTGCGGACTTCGCGCCTCCGTTTGGGCCGGGCGGTTTTGGGGGTGGAGGAGCCGGAGCCGCATTCGGTGGACCGCAGGGTCTGCCAGGGCAGGGAGGCACGCCTACAGTGCCATCAGCGGCGACCCCGTCCGGGGCGCCCGCAGGTTCGCCCAGCGGCGGGCCAGCGGGACCGGGCCGTGGGCGCGGCGGATTCGGTGGCCCGCCGGGCGGGTTCGGCGGCGGTGGCGGTTTTGGCGGAGGCCGTGGAGGTTTTGGTGGTCCCGGCGGCCCAGGTCCTGGAGGACGCGGCGGCCCGCCTGGGGCTATTATCGGCAACCGGCGCAATGCCCAGCAACCCCGCATGCGCTCGTCGTTGTACTACACGACGCGTAACTCCGTGTTGGATGCGGCGCCGTTTTCCTTTAACGGGCAGCCCAACACGAAAGCGGCCTACGCTGAAAACCGGTTCGGGTTCAACCTCGCGGGGCCTTTGCAGATTCCCAAACTGTTCCGGCTGGAACGCACCATGCTGATCTTCGGCTATAACGGCAATCTGACCCGCAACGGCGTGAATCTGACCGGCACTGTACCCACGCTCGCCGAGCGGGCGGGCGATTTCTCGGCATCGCAGGCGCTGGTTTACGATCCGGTGACGCGTCTACCTTTTCCGGGAAACCGGGTGACCCGGATCGATTCGATCGCGCTCGGTCTGCTCCAATACATTCCGAAGCCCAATCAACCGGGGCTGGTGAACAACTACCGCCTGGTGACCGCGAATCCCGCCAATACGCACGCCGTGAGCGTTCGCCTCACGCACGCGGCTTCCAGCCGGGATCAAATCGCCGGCAATCTCAATTGGCAAGGGCGCGATTCCAAGAGCGCCCAGATGTTCGGATTCGTCGACGAATCCTTCAGCCCATTTTTGAACAGTAACGTGAACTGGCGTCACAATTTTGGCGCTGGTTTGTTTCACAACATCGCGGTTCAGTTCAATCGCAATAGGAACAACATCACGCCGTTCTTTGCCTTCGGACCCAATGTGGCCGCGGAGATCGGCATTCAAGGAACATCTTCGGACGCGGTGAACTTCGGCCCGCCGAACGTGAACTTCACTAACTACGCCGCGCTGAGCGACGGCAGTCCATCCCGCAACGTGTCGTACAGCTACGGCTTCACGGACGGGATCTCCTGGCGGCGCGGAAATCACAACTGGAGCTTCGGCGGAGGGTACACCCGCAATTTCAATGACACGGTTACGGATCAGAACGGTCGCGGCACGTTCACGTTCACCGGTTTGGCCACCAGCGCGCTTGACGCCTCCGGCCGGGCCATACCCGGCACTGGATTGGATTTCGCCGATTTCCTGCTCGGCGCGCCGCAGTCGAACTCCATCCGGTATGGAAGCTCGACAACCAATTTTCGTACGCACAGTTGGTACGGATTCGCGCAGGATGACTGGCGCTTCCTGCCCAATCTCACGCTGAATCTCGGTCTGCGCTACGAATATTTCGCGCCGTGGGAAGAAAAATATAACCGGATCGCCAATCTGGATATCGGCCCCGGCTTTCGCGCGGTGTCGGTGGTCACGCCCGGCCAGTCCGGACCGTATTCGGGCGCGTTTCCGCGCGGACTGTTGAACCCGGACCGTAACAATTTTGGACCGCGCACCGCACTGGCGTGGAAACCGTGGACAGCGCGGAGTGTAACGCTGCGGTTCGGCTACGGCATTTACTACAATCCTGGCATCTACAGTCAGTTCACCACGCGCCTGGCGCAGCAGCCGCCGTTTGCGCAATCGACCACCGTGAACACCAGCGTCACCAATCCGCTGACGCTTTCGACGGGCCTGACCTTGACTCCCGCCGGCAAGACGATTCTCAACACCTTTGCGGTGGATCGCAACTATCGCTCGATGTACGCGCAGTCCTGGAGCGCGGGTGTGCAAGCAAACTTGCCGGCCGCGCTGGTGCTGGAACTGAATTATTTGGGAACCAAGGGCACGCGTCTGGATGTCCAGCAAAGCCCGAATCAGGCACCGCCCGGTTCGCAGCTTACGGCGCAAGACCGCTTAACCATCAACAACGCCACGGCATTTATCTTCGACACGCCGATCGGCAACTCTATTTATCACGCCGCGCAAGTACGGGTGAACAGGCGCTTCCGGCGGGGCTTCTCCAGCAACGTGCAGTATACCTATGCGAAATCCATCGACAATTCCTCCACGCTGGGTGGCGCGGGGAACACCGTGGCCCAGAACTTCTACGATCTGGCGGCGGAGCGCGGGCGATCCAGTTTCGATCGCCGCCACGCGCTGACCACGAATTACGTATGGGCCCCGCCGATCGGCGACGGCCGTCTACTGAACGGTGTGCCTGTGCTTGAGCCGATGCTGAGAGATTGGACATTTTCGGGGGCCATTACGCTGCAGACAGGCACTCCGCTTACCGCGCGCGTGCAGGGCAACCAATCCGATACCGCCGGTGTGGGAACGCTGGGATCGAGCCGCGCCCAGGCGACAGGTCTGCCTATTGAAATTGATGATGGGTTTTTTAATCTGGCGGCCTTTACCACGCCACCGGCCGGGCAATTCGGAAGCGCCGGCCGCAATACCATTCCCGGGCCAGGCGCATTCTTCATGAATCTTTCCGTCCAGCGCTTTGTGCCGGTGGGTGAACGCTTGCGCGTCCAATTCCGCGTGGATGCGAATAACGTGACCAACCATGTGAACATCACGAACTTCGGCACGGTGGTGAACTCCCGCAACTACGGTGCCATTACCGGGGCCGGGGGGATGCGGAATTTGACGATGACAGTGAGGTTCAACTTTTGATGCCGCGCCAGTTTACCGCGGCCGGAATCATGTTGGCGGTGTTTTTGGGCGCGCAGGACGTACCGACTTTCATCACCGACACCAAACTGGTGGTGGTCAATGTCGCGGTCCGGGACAAGGCCGGCCGGCTCATCACGAATCTAGCGAAAGAAGATTTCCAAATCTTTGAAGACGGTACGCCTCAGAAGCTCGCCGTTTTCGATGTGCAGGAGTTAAGCACGGAACCGATGGCGCCGCTTTCCTTTGCGCCGCGTCCGGGAACGCTCGAAGAGCGTGCCCCCCTGGCGCCGGCTCCGCGCGACCTGCGGCGTTTTCAGGACAAGCGCTTGATTGCGTTTTTCTTCGACCTCACCTCCATGCAGCCCGCCGATCAGCTTCGCGCTCGCGACGGAGCCATCGCATTTCTGGAAAAGCACATGACGGCCGCCGATCTGGTATCGATCATGACGTTCTCAACGAAGCTTACGGTGGCCGTGGAGTTCACGGACGATCGTGAAACCCTCATCGGCGCACTACGTGGCATAGCTCTGGGAGAAGGGAGCGATCTGGCTGTGCTGGCGGCCACCGATACGGGCGACGATGACAACCCCTTTGCCGGAGATGCCGAGTTCAACATGTTCAATACCGACCGCAAGCTTACCGCGCTCGAAGACGCCGCGCGCAAACTCGCGGTCTATCCGGAAAAGAAGGCGCTCATTTATTTTTCCGGGGGCGTGGAGAAGACCGGCATTGAGAATCAATCTCAGCTCAAGACCACTGTCAATGCAGCGGTTCGCGCGAATGTGGCGTTCTATCCGGTGGACGCGCGAGGGCTGATGGCGTCCGTCCCCGGCGGTG
>CAMAUG010000258.1 GCA_945861255.1 Candidatus Sulfopaludibacter sp. SbA3 | reverse complement strand
CCAGATCGATGCCGCGGCTTTCGAGCAGTTGAGTATCTTCGTCGGCGAAGTCATCTCCGACGACGGCAATAATCCTGACCTGGGTGAAGTAGCTGGCCGCCAAGGAGATATAGGTTGCAGCGCCGCCCAGCATGCGGTCAATGCGCCCGTGCGGTGTTTCGACGCCATCGTAGGCCACTGAGCCAACAACTACTAGAGACATCTTTTGATTGTAGAGCTTTTGATTGTGGAAGATGATGCCGATACTATGGAAGAAGTGTCCGATTATTTCCTGCAAATCCTTCCGGATCTGGTCGTCGTCGCCGCGACGCTGGTGGTGCAAGCCGCCGGCGTATGGTGGATTTTGCGGCGCGTGACACCGGGCGCGGGCCCCACGCGCCGGATGATACTGGGCGGAATGGCGGCATCGGCCACGCTGCTGCTGGTGGGTCTCCTGCTGCGATTCAACGCGGTTAGCCGCCACTTTCCGGCCTGGCTGCCGGGTTGGGGTCGCGGTCTGGTGATCGCTTATGCGCTCCTGTCGATGGCCTGGCTAGCGATCTTCGTTTTGACCGAGCCTTTCACGCGGCGCCGTGCGGAACATCGGCCGTCGCGGCGGCGTTTCCTGCGCACCGCGCAAGCGGCTCTGATGGGCGCGCCCGCGGCGGCGCTTGGATACGGTACATTCATCGGGCGCAAGCAGATCAGCTTGCGTGAGCAAAGGGTCGTGATTCCGGAACTACCCCCAGACCTGGACGGACTGCGCATCGTGCAATTGACCGACATCCACTTGAGCTCTTTTCTGAGCCGCGGTGAATTGGACCATGCCGTGGCGTTGGCCAACGAGAGCCGCGCGCACATTGCCGTCGTCACCGGCGATCTGATTTCGAGCGCGCGGGATCCGCTGGACGATTGCCTGGATTCGCTGGGCGCGCTGCGCGCCGAGGCCGGCGTTTTCGGCTGCCTGGGAAATCATGAAATTTATGCTCGTGCGGAGCGGCATACGGAGCTGGAAGGGGCGCGCCGCGGATTGCGGTTTCTTCGCGGAACAGCCGTCCCGCTGCGTTTCGGCGGCACTTCGCTCAACTTGGCGGGCGTCGACTACCAGCGCTCCACGCGGCCCTACCTGCGGCGCGCGGCGGGCTTGGTGGAACCCGGCTCTTTCAATGTACTGCTCTCGCACAATCCCGATGTGTTTCCCGTGGCCGCGCGGCAGGGTTACGGATTGACGCTCTCCGGCCATACTCACGGCGGACAGGTGCGCGTGGAAATTCTGCAAGCGGACCTGAACGTCGCGCGCTTCTACACGCCGTATGTGGATGGCCTTTACCGCCTGGGGCCAGCATCGATTTTCGTTTCCCGCGGCATTGGCACCATCGGACTCCCCACGCGTTTGGGCGCGCCTCCCGAAGTCGCCCTGCTGCATCTCTGCCGGACCTGACCCTGTGCCCTATCTGATCCTCAGCGACATTCACGCCAACCTCGAAGCACTCAATGCGGTGCTCGTGGACGCGCGCGGACGCTATGATCGCATCGTGTGCCTGGGCGATCTAGTGGGTTATGGAGCGGACCCCAACGCGGTGGTGGAATGGACCCGCGCCCACGTAGCCGTGGTGATTCGCGGCAATCACGACAAAGCATGCACGGGTCTCGACGATCTGGAAAACTATAACCCTGCCGCGCGCGCCTCCGCCGTGTGGACGCGCGACGCGCTCACGCCCGGCAACCGCGACTATCTCGAGAAGTTGCCTCGCGGGCCGCTGGCCTATGAGGGAGTCGATCTGACCCACGGCTCGCCCGCCGACGAGGACGAGTATCTGGTGACGCCGCGGGACGCTGAATTGTTGAAGCCGTTTCTGGGAAGCCCGCTTTCGTTCTTCGGACACACGCACGTGCAGGGAGGCTTCGTGCTCAACCGGGGCGCGGGGCGGCGCATTCTGCCCAACGGCACGCTGACGCTCCAGCAAGGTTGCCAGTATCTGGTTAACCCCGGCTCGGTGGGCCAACCCCGCGATGGCAACCCGCGCGCGGCCTACGCGTTCTATCATCCCGAAAACGGTGTGGTGGAATACCGTCGCGTCGAATACGACGTGGGCGGCGCGGCGGCCAAGATTCTGGCGGCCCGGCTACCGGAGTTTCTGGCGGCGCGGTTGTATGAAGGGCTGTAAGCCGCGCAACCGTCCGCGCGGCGCCGCTCAAAAGCCGTAGGATAGATAAAGTAATGCCCTCCCAAGACGCCCCTCCGGCGGCACTGAATCCAAGGATTGTCGTTGCGACAACCGTAGCCCTCTCCTTTATCAGTTTTTGGCGCGGTGCATCCATTGTTTTGAGCGACCTGGCGTCGTCCATGTTTTACGCCGGCGGCGCGGCGGAGGCGGCGCTGGGAAAGGCCGCGCCCTGGTTCGTGCTGGCGGTCATGCTGTTCAGCTTCGCCGTGCGCAGCGTGTACATGGAGAGCTGCAGCATGTACGTGCGCGGAGGCGTGTATGTGGTGGTGCATGACAGCATGGGGCCGGTGATGGCGAAGCTCTCGGTCTCCGCGCTGGTGTTCGATTACATTCTGACCGGCCCCATCAGCGTGGTGAGCGCGGGCCAATATCTGGGAGCGCTGCTCAACGAAATCAGCGAGCTCACGCATGAGAGCTATCGCGTGGACGTGAACCTGTTCGCCGCCGGCGTGGGCGTTCTGATCACGCTGTACTTTTGGTGGGAGAACGTGAAGGGCGTGCATGAATCCAGCGGGAAGGCGCTTCGCATCATGCAGATCACTACCGTGATGGTGGGCATTCTGCTGATCTGGTGCCCCATCACCATCCTGTTGAAAGGCCGTTTCCAGCTTCCTCCCGCGCCTGTACCCGCGAACCTGAATTTTTCCGAAGCCGCGCAAGGCTGGCTCGCCGGAACGGGCATGCTGCAATGGTCCATGGTGGTGGTGATTGTGGCTTTCGGGCACTCGCTGCTTTCGATGAGCGGCTTTGAAACCCTGGCGCAGGTGTACCGCGAAATCGCATCGCCGAAGATGAAAAATCTGAAGATCACGGCGAACATCACGTGCTGGTACGCGGTGTTCTGCACCGGTCTTATCACGTTGTTCGCCGTAATGATCATCCCGGACGACATCCGGCCGGCATATTTCGCCAACCTGATCGGTGGTTTGGCGATGAACCTGAGCGGGCCTTACGCCGTGCGGTTGGGCTTCCATATTTTTGTGGTGATCGTGGGCGGATTGATTCTGGCCGGGGCGGCGAATACGTCGCTGATCGGCGCCAATGGCGTGATGAACCGCGTCGCCGAAGACGGCGTGCTGGTGCCCTGGTTCCGCAAACCCCATAAGAAATACGGAACCACGCACCACATCGTCAGTCTGATCGCGGTGTTGCAGGTGGGCACGATTATTTACAGCCGGGGCGACATGACGATTCTGGCCGAGGCCTACGCGTTCGGCGTGGTGTGGAGCTTCTTCATGAAGGCGCTGGGCGTCACCGTGCTCAGGTTCCAGAGGACGGACCAGGAATATAAGGTGCCGGGGAACATTCGCATCGCGGGGCGCGAAATCCCGATCGGCCTGGGACTGACCACGCTTCTGTTGGGCGCGGTGGCCATCGCCAACCTGTTAACCAAGGAAATCGCAACCAAGTACGGAGTGGCGTTCACGCTGACGCTGTTCGTGGTTTTCACGATATCGGAACAAGTGAACCGGCGCCGGACGCAAACGGAGAAGAAGGGCCTCGAGCAGTTCAATCTGGAACATCAGCCGATCGTCGGCACGGAAAGCCTGCATGCGCGCCCCGGCTGCGTGCTGGTGGCGGTGCGTGATTACCACCGCATGGAGCACCTGCGGCGCATTCTGGAAAAAACCAATCTGCGGCGCCACGACATCGTGGTGATGACCGTGCGCCAGATCGCCACGGGCGGCGAACACGATCTGGCCGAAAAGCAATTGTTCGGCGAGTACGAAAAGGAACTGTTCAGCCACGTGGTGAAGTTGGCGGAGAAAGAAGGGAAGGAAGTGGAGCTGTTGATGGTGTCCGCGCTGAATCCGTTCGATGCCATGGCGGATACGGCCACCCGGTTGCGGGCATCCAGATTAGTGACGGGCGTGAGCGCGCGCATGACATCGGACGAATTGGCGCGGCGCATTGGTTTGGCGTGGGAACATCTGCCGGAGCCGCGCCATCCGTTCTCGCTGGAGGTGATCAGCGCCGGCCGTCCCTCGATGTTCGTCAATCTGGGTCCCCATCCGCCGCGGCTGTGGCCGGAAGATATCGACTTGCTTCACGAAATCTGGCTGGAACTGAGCGACCGCGAAAGAATCGGAGCGCGTCTCCATCATCGCGATGTCTTAGGCGTAGCTTTGCGCAGGCTGCGACGGGACTTGGATGGAACCGGCCGCGACGGCGTGGTGGAAGAAATCCACGGCGAACTGAGTCAGAAGCCGCACACCGGAACGGAAGCGCCCGGTTAGGCGCGGCATGGGTCGAATAGAGTAAAGATAGACGATACCGTCATGGCCTCCCTGGATGCACACACCCAACCGGCGCCCACCAACCCCAGGGTGGTGGTGGCCACAACCGTGGCGCTGTCCTTCATCAGTTTCTGGCGCGGAGCCTCCATCGTATTGAGCGATCTGGCTTCCTCCGCGTTTTATGCCGGCGGCGCGGCGGAGGCGGCCATCGGGAAATCCGCGCCGTGGTTCGTGCTGGGCGTGATGTTGTTCAGTTTCGCCGTGCGCAGCGCTCACGTGGAAAGCTGCAGCATGTACGTGCGCGGAGGCGTCTACGTGGTGGTTCGGGACAGCATGGGTCCGGTGCTGGCCAAGCTGTCCGTCTCTGCGCTGGTGTTCGACTACATCCTCACCGGACCCATAAGCGGCGTCAGCGCGGGCCAGTATCTGGGCGCGCTGCTGAATGAACTGAGCGAACTGGCGCACTTGAGCTACCGCATCAACGTAAACGCGTTTGCGGTGGGCATGGCGGTGCTGGTGACCGTGTATTTCTGGTGGACCAACATCAAGGGCGTGCATGAATCCAGTGGTAAAGCGCTGCGCATCATGCAGATCACCACCGTCATGGTGGGGATCCTGCTGATCTGGGCCCCGCTGACGATTTTTTTGAAAGATCGTGGCGGAAGTCTGCCGCCGCCGCCGGTCGCCTCCAACCTGACGTTTGCCGAAGATGCGCAGGGATGGTTCCGGGGAACGTTTTGGCTGCAGATTCCCGTGGTGGCGATCATCATCGCCTTCGGCCATTCGCTGCTCTCGATGAGCGGCTTTGAGACGCTCGCGCAAGTGTACCGCGAAATCGCCTCGCCCAAGATGAAGAACCTGAAGATCGCCGCGAACATCGTGTGCATCTACGCGCTGGTCTGCACCGGCGTGATTACTCTGTTCGCGAGCATGATTATTCCGGACGGGGAGCGGGTAAAGTTCTACGACAACCTGATCGGCGGCCTGGCCATGAGCCTGAGCGGGCCGTATCTGCTACGGCTGGCGTTCCACGTGTTCGTGGTTTTCGTGGGCGGCCTGATTCTGTCGGGCGCCGTGAACACCTCCATCATCGGCGCCAATGGCATCCTGAGCCGCGTGGCCGAGGATGGAGTGCTGTTGCCGTGGTTCCGGCAGCCCCACAAGAAATTCGGCACCACGCACCGCATGATTAACCTGACCGCGCTGCTGCAACTGGCCACCATCCTGTTCAGCGGCGGCAACATGGCCATCCTGGCCCAAGCTTACGCGTTCGGCGTGGTGTGGAGCTTCTTCTTCAAATCTCTGGGAGTGACCGTGCTGCGCTTCCAACGGACCGACCAGGAATACAAAATGCCGTTGAAC
>CAMAUG010000257.1 GCA_945861255.1 Candidatus Sulfopaludibacter sp. SbA3 | reverse complement strand
CTTCCAAAAATGCCCGGATCTGTTCCGCGCCCAACTTCCCGGTTTCCGACATGCTGATGATCACTTCCCAGCATCCCGCCTCCTCCTTCAGGCCCGTCTTGTGTTAGAAACAGGCTCCTCTTCAGGCCCGTCTTGTATTAGATAAGAGTCCCGGTCCATGAGCCTGCCCTTAGATGGCTAGAATGGAAGGGATGCAGCTTACCGATATTTTTCTGCGCATGGGCACGGGTTCGTTTGAACAACTGATCCGTTCCATTTCGCTGGGCAGTTTGCGGACGTATCAACTTTTCGACTCCTTCAAGACGCGGCTGCATCTTCACAAATTGAACTCAGAGACGTTGCGCAAGGCCACGCCGCGCGTGTGGGCGCGGCTGCAGGAGGCGGATTCAGCGGACCTGGCTGCGGAAATCTCGCAAGCGATCCTGATCTCGCATATGGACATGATCAAGGCCGTGTTGGATCACCTGGGCGTGCCCCACGAAGACGGCTTTTTCTCGAAAGACGCGGATCTCTCCAGCCACCTGACCGATGGGTGGCAACAGCGGGCGTGGGAGAAATTCCACGCGCAATATCCGCCCGCGACGCTGCTGTTCTATATCAACCATCTGGCGCTGGAAGTGGCCAAGGCGGAAGAAGTGTTCGCGCCGGCGGCCTGACATTCACGGGAATATCCATGCAGGAACTCTACAACGCGGTGCGGTCGGGCGACCACGTTGCCATTCAAGCCGCAGTGGCGGCGGATCCATCGTTAGCGATTTTCGCGGCCGCGATGACAGGCAATACGGCTGAACTGGAGCCGCTGGTGGCGGGCGACCGTTCGCTGTTGTCCGCATACAGCCCGGATGGATGGACGCCCTTGCACCTGGCGGCGCATTTTGGACGGACCGAAGCCGTGCGCGTACTCCTCAACAAGGGCGCTGGGGTCAACGCCCGGTCCACCAATCCCATGCGGAACACGCCGTTGCACGCGGCGGCGGCCGGCCGTGCCACGGACGCAGCCAGGTTGCTGGTGGAGCGCGGCGCCGACGTCAACGCCCGCCAGCACGCCGGATGGGCCGCGCTGCACGCCGCCGCGCAGACGGGCGACGTGGAACTGGCGCGCGCGCTCATCGAAAACGGCGCGGACGTGAACGTGCGCGCCGATAATCAGCAGAGACCGCTCGATTTGGCGCTCACCAAAGGGCAGCAGGCCATGGTTGAGTTTCTGGAATCCCATGGGGCGCGGCTGTAGCATCCGCCCCAACCTCCCTGCCACCTCGCAAAAAACATGGAAATTACTGAGAAGTCAAGATGTTCCGCGGTAACCTCGAACCCGCGGGGGACGCCTTAATTTCAAGTGCTCCTGCCCCATTGGCGCGACGCCCGTCGATTAGACGTATACTACTGAAGAGCGTACAAGAACGTGAAGGCCTTGATTTCCTCCTTACCCAAGATCCGTTCCCGTTGGATCGGCGTGCTTTGCATTCTTCTGGCGGCGCTCCTCATGATTCAGGGTTGCAACCGCGGCGATCAGACTGCCGCGGGCGGCGCCAAGAAGGGCGGCAAGAGAGGCGGCCGCGGCGCCGAGCTGGGGCCGGTCCCCGTGGTGGTCGGCACCGCCATCAAGAAAGATGTCCCCATTGAAATCAACGCCGTGGGCAACGTGGAGGCGTTGTCCGTCCTCAGCGTCCGGCCACAGGTGAACGGCCAGCTTAACGAGGTTTTCATCGAAGACGGCGATTTCATCAAAAAGGGCGACAAGCTGTTCCAAATCGATTCGCGCGCACAGGAAGGGCAGATCAGGCAGGCGGAAGCGAACCTGTTGCGGGATCGCGCGCAGCTCGCGCAGGTAACCGCCAACCTGGCGCGCGACGTTGCCAATGAAAAGTACGCCCGCGAACAGGCCACCCGTTACGCCGCGCTGTTCCAGCAAGGTGTGGTATCCAAGGACGACCGCGACCGCTTCGCCAGCAGCGCGGATGCGCTCGATCAGTTGGTGCTGGCCGACAAGGCCGCCATCCAGAGCGCCGAGGCGCAGATTCAGGCCGACCTGGGCAGCATCGCAAACCTACGATTGCAGCTCAGCTTCACCACCATTTATTCACCGATGGATGGGCGCGCCGGCAGCATCGCCGTGAAAGCGGGCAACATCGTGAACGCCAGCCAGACGGACCTGGTATCCATTGCCCAGGTATCGCCTATTTATGTCGCTTTTTCCGTGCCGGAATCCAGACTGGCCGAAATTCAACGTGCCATGGCGCGTACCAAGCTCTCCGTTGAAGCCAAACCACAGGACGATTTGACGCCGGCCGAACGCGGCGTGCTCACGTTTGTGGATAATTTCGTGGATTCCACCACGGGGACCATCAAGCTCAAGGGAACGTTTCAGAATCCCTCGCGCAATCTGTGGCCCGGGCAGTTCGTCAACGCGCGCTTGCGGCTTGCCGCCCAACTGGGCGCGATCGTGATTCCCGGGCCGGCGCTGCAAGCGGGCCAGGATGGATCTTACGTCTACGTTGTGAAGGAAGACCGCACCGTGGAGCCTCGCCCCGTGACACCCGGTATCCGGCTGGAAAACGAAATCGTGATCGAGCAGGGCATCGCCGTGGGTGAGATCGTGGTGACCGAAGGCCAACTCCGCCTGGCGCCGGGGAGTAGAGTGATTCTTCCTGGCGAAGGCGGGCGCGGACGCGGTGGAGCTGATACCATCCCCGGAAATGGCGAAGGCCGCGGAACCTCAGGCGGCTCCGGCGCACCTGAGGGGAAGAAGGGCACGGAAACCACCGGCGCGCAGAAGAAAGCCCCGCCCGGCATCTGAAACGCGAGGCACCGCGACCGTCATGGGGCGGTAACGCCCAGTTTCTTGAAATCCACGGTTTCATCGGCGGCCTGTTCCGGCGTTAGAGGCGTTCCTGCCGCCAACATCTTTCTTGCGGCGATGTGGTCTCCGAAGCGGTTCACTGAATCCACTGCGAGCAAGCGCGCCTGCTTGAAATAGAACATGGAAAACTTGCGGTTCTCCACGCTCCCTCGCAGCGCCGTCCGGTCATGACCGGCCGACAAGCCCGCCATTTGAAAACGGACGCCGAATTGATCCGTCCAGAACCACGGCACGTCGCGATAGGGCGTTGGATTGCCCACAATCCCACGCGCCGCGCACTTGGCCTGATCGGCGGCATTCTGCACGGATTCCAGCCGCGCGCGGCCGCCGGCGAAAAGGTTGGGATGATCCGCGCAATCACCGATAGCATAAATATCCGGATCGGAAGTTTTCAGGAACTCATCGACCGTGATGCCGTTGCCCGTGGCGAGACCGGCGCCCCGCGCAAGTTCCATGTTCGGCACGACGCCGATGCCCGCCAGCACCAGATCGGCCGCGCAGCGCCGCTGGTCCGTCAGTACGACGGCGTCTTCCGCGATTTCCCGAACGGTTGAGTCCAGCAACACCTCCGCGCCTTCACCGCGGTGGACGTCGCGGAAGAAATCGGAAAGCGGCGGAGAGACGGCTCGCGCCATCAGGCGGGGCAGCGCCTCGATGATCGTAACCGCTTTCCCCAACGTGCGCGCCGCGGCCGCGATTTCCAGGCCGATGAAGCCGCCTCCAATCACGGCGACGCGCACGGAGCCTTCGATGCGCCGCCGGATCGTGTCCGCCTCATCCCAAGTGCGCAAGTACAGCGCCCGCTCCGCGCCCGGAACCGGCAGCACACGGTTGCGGGCGCCGGTGGCGAGGATCAGTTTGCCGTAGGGAATTTCGCCTTTGCCGGTTTGTATCCGGTGCGCCGCGCGATCAATGGACGCGACCGTTTCCCCCATGCGCAGCGTGATGCCGTGCTTTTCGTAGAACACACGCCCGCGCAGCGGCAGGTTGTCCGCGCCCTGCTTGCCCAGCAGGTACTCCTTGGAGAGCGGGGGGCGCTGGTAGGGGGGGTGAGGCTCGTCGCCGATCAACGTGACGGATTCCTGATAGCCTTGTGCCCGTAGCGCGGCGGCGGCTTCCAGGCCGGCCTGACCCGCTCCCACGATGACGACACCGGACATGTTGTTTCGCTCCGAGTGCGGGTTACGTCTGCCGGTCCGGCATGCGGACCACCAGCCCGTCGAACTCCGGCCGCATCCGGATCTGGCAACTCAAGCGGCTATTGGATTTCCGCTCCGCGGCGGTTGCGCCGAGCATCTCTTCCTGTTCCTCACCAATCGGGTCCAGGCGATCGAGCCAGGCTTCATCCACGTACACGTGGCAGGTCGCGCACATGCATGCGCCGCCGCATTCGGCGACAATACCGTCGATGCCGTTCTTCACGGCTCCTTCCATCACCACCATTCCGGTGGCCACGTCGATCGTTTGCGATTCGCCCGTGTGGGCGATGTAGGTAACGTTGGGCATGTTGTTTTCAAGGGATCCGGAAGCGCTCGTCGATCTCCACCTGGTAGCCGCTGGCCAATCGGTTGGTTTCGTTCGCCATGCCGACCACTGCCATTAATTCACCGAACTGGGCATCCGTCATCCCGGCCTTGCGGGCGGCGGCGGTGTGCGAGGCGATGCAATAGCCGCACTGGTTGCTGGCGGAAATAGCAACGTAAAGCATCTCCTTGGTGAGAGCATCGAGCGCGCCCGGCATCATCACCTGTTTGACAGATTCCCAGGTGCGCCGCAGCGTCGCCGGATCATGCGCGATGGCCTTCCAGAAATTATTGACTGAGTCTGTTTGCCGCGTGGCCATGATGTCGTCGTAGACGGCCCGCACCTCGGGCGAGGCGTCCCGGTATTCAATCAATCCCAGCGTGGCCATGTTTTGTTCCCGCCGCCCTCAATTCCTGCTGGCGAGCGGACCGGTACGGCCCGCGAGCGGCTGCACCACCGTGCCGCCGCACACGCCAACGCCGGTATTGAGCAGGGCGGTCAGGAAGTTGTAGAGCACCTGATACACGGTCTGCTCCGTGACAGGCGCTTTGTTCGGCAGGCGGAAGCCGGCAGGCAGCTCCTTATCGATTTGCAAGCGAATGGAATTCGGCAACGCGCGGCCGCTGCGGTCCCTTTGGTTGGCCACATGAATCGGAGTCTGCAGCACGGAGCCGCTCGCGCCATCCACATAGAACTGGCAACGTGAAAACCAGCCGAGGTTCGCGGGGTCGGCGGCGTTGAACAACAACAAGGGAGCCTGGCGCCCCTCGGTGTTCAGATCCAGCAACACGCGGCGCGTCTGCTCTTCGAAGCGGAATTCGAAACCCACCTGCCGCGCGATGTTCTCAATGAACTCGCGGTCGAGTTCCAGAAGGAGCAATTTGTGCGGCCCGGCTTGCAGTACTTGCATCTGCTTTCATCTTAGCAATGAATGCACGGCGGGCCTACGGTCAAGCCGGTATAGTCAAGACAGATGCCTGCCCTAAAAGCTCTGGTCCTGTTCGACATCGATGGCACACTACTGCGCCGCGCGGGTCCGCATCATCGCGAAGCGCTAATAGCCGCCGTACGGCGCGCCACCGGCGTGGACACAACCACCGAAGGCGTCCCGGTGGCCGGCATGCTCGACCGCGACATCGTCACAGCAATGTTGCGCTCCGCGGGCGTCAGGGAGACGCAAATCCGCCGCGCCATGCCGCTCATCGTAGAACACGCCCAAACAATCTACATCCGCACTTGCCCGGACCTGCGGCGAAAAGTGTGCCCCGGCGCACGCATGCTTCTCTACAAATTGCAGCGCCGCGGCGTGCCGGCCGCGCTGGTCACGGGCAACCTTACGCGAATCGGCTGGAAAAAGATGGAGCGCGCCGGGCTGCGCGCCTACTTCCGCCATGGAGCGTTCGCCGAACAGGCGCAAGACCGCGCCGGGCTGGTACGCAT
>CAMAUG010000256.1 GCA_945861255.1 Candidatus Sulfopaludibacter sp. SbA3 | reverse complement strand
GATTGGCCCTCAAAACAGAAGTGCCCGTTTCCGCCGTAGCACCGCTCAACACCGCGTATGATCGCGCCGCGGTCGAAGACATCGGCTACATGACTTGCATGGCGCTGACCCTGCTCGGAAATTACTCCCAAACGGGTCACTTTGGCGGGCCGCTGGCCTACACGCCGATGAACGTGGCGCTTCATTTGATAGGGCCCGAACTGGGTGGGCTGCGGTATGACTACCGCCGGCCTAAGCATCCCTACAGTGACAAGTTCATGCTGGCCGGCGGGCACTGCATCCCCACATGCTACGCCCTGTGGATGATCCTGGGCCAGGCGATGGAGCGCAAATACAAGCTCACCGGCGATAAGCGCTATTACGTCGACCCGGAAGTGGCCATGCTCCCGATCGATGCGCTCGGTTTCCGGCGCGGAGCGGGCGCGATGAAAACGTTGCTCCAGGATTTAGGACTTGCAGACAACCCGTTGTTCGCGCAAGCCAAGGCCCGTGGCATCAAGGCGCTGGCGGGCCACGCCGAAAGCGTCGACGTCACCAATGACGTCAACGGCGGCCCCTCCGGTATCGGCGTGGCGTCGTCGGCCGGGAAGGCCGCGTTCTGGGACATCATGGGCGCGCCGGATTCGCTCAAGATCTTCGCGCTCGAAGGCGAGTTCGCGATGACCGAAGGGCATGCCCAGGAACTCAAGACGCAAGCCTTGGCGATGAAGGTGGGCAAGCGCCTGCGCGTTCTGCTTTCCGATAATAATTCCGGCATCGACGATCACCTGATGGGCGGCGTCATCGACGCCAAATACACCGGCTACGATCTGGTCCAGCAATGGACGTCGTACGGCTGGAACGTGTTCACCATTGAAAACGGCAACGACTACGATCAGTTGGTGGCGGCGCTGAAGACGATGGAAGAATGGGACCCGCAGGACCGGCGCCCCATGATCCTGATCGCCAAGACCGTCAAGGGTTACTGGCCGCGCGCGGTGCATGGCAAGATCCCCGGGCACGGTGACCAGCTTGTCGGCTACTTGAGCCATCCGTATGCGATGAAGATGAATTCACCGTACTTCGTGGCATTGGCCAAAACGTTCGAAGATCACTATGGCGTGCAGTTCCAAGGGATCCGCGACGGTGCGGTTGCGGATACGCGCGAACGCCTGATCCAGTTCAAGGCCAACATGGACGTCGTGATGTCCCTGCTGGACCGTGACGGCCTGGGGGATTGGCTGGCCGACCGCCTGGTGGAGTTGGGCGACAAAGTGAAAGACGACGCGCCCCTGCTGGCGGATGTGAAGACCGATCCGTTCCTCGACGAGCGTCTCCGTGTGGCCAATCTGCCGGTGGAACCGCAGACCGTGACCGTGACCAACCGTCACAGCAATGCGCAAAAGCAAGTGGCGATTTCGCTGTTCAAGAAACCTGGCGAAGCAGCCGGCAGCCGCCGGGCTATTTCTGAAGTGGTCAAGTGGATGAATTACGTCACCGACAACCGTTTCATCACCCTGGCTGCCGATCTTTCCGAATCCATCAACGTGGAGCACGGCGCGCTGTGGGGACACTACGATCCCGAAAAGAATCCGCTGGGCACGCGCATCAAAGCCGCGATTCAGGAAGCCGGCAACGTATCGAGCGCCATCGGCATGGTGAGCCAGAGTGCCAGCGTCGATCCGAAGAAATTCGCCGGCGTGTGGGCGTTGAGCGGAACTTACGGCGCCTTCACGCCGCTGATGTACACACCCGCCCGTGTCTGGAGCCAGCAGAACCAGGATAGTAAGTTCCGCATGGGTGTGCTCCATATTCTGGTGGGGCACTCCGGGCCGGAGACAGCCGCCGATGGCCGTACGCACTTTGGCATCTTCGCCACTCAGGTGTGGAAACTGTTCCCGCGCGGGCAGGTGATTCACCTGAACCTGTGGGATTACAATGACGTGGCGCCCGCCTACTTCGCCGCCGCCGAAATCGCGGCGCGGGACCAGAAGGTGGGTATTATCAGCATCGAAGTCGCGCGTCCGGATTTCCCGGTGGCCGATCGCGCCAAGTTCGCGGATACGGATCTGAAGGCCGCCGCCAAAGGATTCTACGTTATCCGCGATTTCACGCCCGGGCAACCCAGGCATGGCTACGTGGTGGTGCAGGGCTCCAGCTCCACGGTGAATTTGTTGAACCAGATTCCGAAGCTGGAACAGGCGGGCATCAACGTGAAGATCGTTTCGGCGATCAGCGAAGATCTGTTCGATCGCCAGTCCGAAGCCTATCGCCATTCCGTGCTGCCGCCGTCCGCGGCCAGCGACCTGATGATTATCAGCACCAGCACGCGCCGCGTGTGGCCGGTGCGTGACGTGGGTCCACTCACCGACGAATATTCGATGACGCCGGATTGGGAACATCAGTGGCTCACCGGCGGCATGGAGCCGGACGTAATCGCCGAAGCGCATCTGGACGGCGCGTCCATCTTCGCAGGCGTGCAACGCTTCGCCAAGGATCGCGGCCAACGCGTGGCGCGCCAGCGTGCGGCGCTGGAAAGCTGACGGGCACCCCATCCGCCGGACTGCGCCGTGGCGAGCCGCGCGCCGCCGGTACCGGCGAAGTCAGGCTAAAAACGCTCGCGCGTATTGCACCGGCGGTTTGAACTCCACTCCAAGCGTTTTGGCCGCATGTAACGGCCAGTAGGGATCGCGCAGGAATTGGCGGGCGATCAATACCAGATCCGCGCTGCCGCTGCGAATAATGCCGTCGGCCTGATGGGGTTCGGTGATCATGCCGACCGCGCCGGTGGCGATGCCGGCCTCACGGCGGATGCGGTCGGCGAAGGGGATGTTCGGCCCTGTACCGGGTTGAAACTTCCCGTCCGGCACAAGTGCGCCGGCCGAGCAATCGATCAGATCCACGCCTTTGGTCTTGAGAATCTTCGCGAGTTCCACCGCTTCGTCGATATCCCAGCCGCCTTCTTTCCAATCGGTCGCCGAGATGCGCACGAACAGCGGCAGGTGGCCTGGCCAAACCGCGCGCACCGCTTCGGTGGTTTCCACCAGGAAGCGGACGCGATTCTCAAATGAGCCGCCGTATTGATCCGTCCGGAGATTCGAGAGCGGCGACAGAAATTCGTGAGACAGGTATCCATGCGCGCCATGGATTTCCAGCAGTTCGAACCCAGCGGCCAAAGCACGCCGGGCGGCCGCGGCAAAGGCCTTCGTGATGTCGTGGATTTCGGCTTGGTTCAATGCGGTGGGCACAGGATCGCCGGCGAGGAACGGCACGTCGCTCGGCGCCACCGTTTGCCATCCACCGGCGGCCTGGGGAAGCGCAAGCCCTCCTTCCCAGGGAACGCGGCAGCTTGCCTTGCGACCAGCGTGCGCTATTTGAATGCCCGCGACGGCGCCCATCTTTTTAACGAACTCGGCGGCGCGCGCAAGCGGAGCGATGTGTTCATCCTTGTAGATGCCCAGATCGCCCGGTGAAATACGGCCGCGCGCTTCGACGGCCGCGGCCTCCGCCATGACCATCGCCGCGCCGCCCACTGCACGGCTGCCTAAATGCACCAGATGCCAGTCCGTGGCGAAGCCGTCTTCGCAGGAATACTGGCACATGGGTGAAACGGCGATTCTATTGCGAAGTGTGACGCCGCGGATGGTCAGCGGGGAAAAGAGATTGACTTCAGCCATAAGAGAATAGGGTACGACTACTGGCCCCTATTTTCACAGTGGCATGAGGCTGCGCTGTAACCGCCGGTTTTTGAACGCCGCGTGAGCGAGGGTGTCGCAGCGGGGGCGGCAAACACGTGCTGATCGAATTCTCTATCAGGATGTGGCCGTTCGGTTCGCCGCACTCCCTCAGGTGCGGTCAGACGACTTCCGCGCTCGTCTGTCTTGCGGCATCAACTTGCCCGGCATCAACTTGCCCGGTTGACTTTTACGTCGCAGGTGCAATACGATTGCAGCCAGGCTTGCAAGCCCACGAGATAGTTTTGGACGAGGTCAATGAATGAAAAAGATACTGGTATTGACGGTGGCGGCAGTGCTGCTCGGCGCCGGCGGATTGTTGGCGCAGGGCGAGGCCGATTATCCAGGCTGGATGAAAGCCATTGCCGGCGGTAACGGCGCGTTGGGAAAGGCCCTTGCGGCCAAGGACGGCGCCGCGGCGGCTACCGAAGCGCAGAAACTGGTAGGGTTGTTCAAACAGGTGGAAACGTTCTGGCAGGGCCGGAGCGCCGCCGACGCCGTCGGGTTCGCCCAAAAAGCCGGCGCGGCCGCGGGAGCAGCGGCGAAATCCGCCACGGCCGGCAACTTCGATCAGGCCATGTCTGACGCCAAAGGTATTGGTCCCAATTGCGGCGGCTGCCACATGGCGCACCGCGAGGGGACGCCCGGCATGTTCAAGATCAAGTAGTCGGAACGCTTCAATAAAGTCCGATTGAGAGGGGCGCGGTCACTTATTACCTCGCTCCCTCAGTAGTGTCGCGCCTACACTACTTGATTTGAGGCAAAGGCACCGGCGATTCGCCGCTGAAGATTCTTTCGAATAGCGTGAGGGTTTCAGTGTGCAATGCGCCGTTGTCGGCCAGCACGTGCGGTCCCCGCAGATCAAGGCGTGCGCCGTGCATATCCGTCACCGTGCCACCGGCTTCTTCCACCAGCAGCGAGCCGGCTGCCATATCCCAGGGATTCAGAGCAAACTCCCAAAATAGATCCAGGCGTCCGCAAGCGACGTAGGCCATGTCAATGGCCGCCGCGCCGGGACGGCGGACACCGTGCGACAGCATGGCGAGCTGGTAGTAGAAATGAATGTTCACATTCTGGTGCCGCTTGCGGGAAGGGAAGCCGGTGGCGGCCAGCGAATCCTCCAGGCGGTCCGTTTTCGTCACGTGGATGGGGCGGCCGTTGAGAAACGCGCCGGAGCCGCGCTCGGCCGCGAACATTTCATCCCGCGTTGGATCGTACACCACGCCTGCGATCACCTGTCCGGCGTGCTCCAGCGCCAGCGTGACGTTATAGACGGGGAAGCCGTGCGCGAAATTCGTGGTGCCGTCCAAAGGGTCGACGTACCAGCGGTAGCCGGACGACCCTTGGTGCCCGCCACCTTCCTCCGCTACCACGGTATGGGAGGGGAACGTCTTGCGCAGCCGCTCTACGATAAGTTGTTCGCTGGCGCGGTCCGCCGCCGTGACCAGGTCATAGGCGCCTTTGAGCTCAAAGCCGATGTTGCGGTGCGCAAAGTCGGTGACAATGGCGCCGGCCTCGCGGGCAATGGCCTGTGCGGTTTCGAGATATGTTGTCACGCGCTGGCCAACTCGTACAAATACTTGATGTCGTGTTTATAGATAAACAGATTCGCGCCGCCCGCGCGGGTCAGGCGGATGAAACCGGCGTCGTAGAATTCGATGACGCCGTCCACTTCATGATTGTCGCTCAGCCGCACGCGGACCGGCGCGCGTTCTTCGATCAACCGGTTCAAGTAACGGACCTCCGCCAAGGTGTGAGAGGGCGCTTTCGCTTGGCTGATTTTTCCTGCCATGGTGGGGGGATGCTTGTGCGGTGCTGGTTCTCAGCGCGGCTTATCCCCATAGTATCCGGCGCGCGTGGAGATACGCAAATCTTTGCGCTGGGGCAGCTCGACGCGCACGGGGTGGAAGCGTCCATCCGCGGTGGACACGCCGCGCGGGTAATAAGCGATGAGATATTGGGTTCGAAGCTCCCGCAGGATGTCGGCGAACGTACGATCCAACGATTCGCCGACGTTGGGATAAAAAGCCCGGCCGCCCGTGCTGGCCGACATGGTTTCCAGTGCATGCTCACCGCCGGTATTACGTCCGGCGGGGTTGGTGATGGGAACCACGATC
>CAMAUG010000255.1 GCA_945861255.1 Candidatus Sulfopaludibacter sp. SbA3 | reverse complement strand
TTAAGAGTCTCCTACACCAGCTCGATACGCAAATCCCGGCCAACAGCGTGTGCCGCACGCGTTAGGGTTTGCAGCGTCACCGAGGCATTGCTCGGATCGAGAAGACGATCAAGCGCCGCGCGGCTTGTGTTCATCCGTCGCGCCATCTCTACCTTGCTGATTTTGTCCTTCTCCATCGCTTGCTGAACTTGCCAAGCCAGCGTCTCTTTCAGTACGACCGCGCGGGTTTCTTCGAGGACGCCTTCCTCTTTCAGAAAGTCGTCCAGTGACGAGCCGATATGCTTGTTGCTTTTCTTCATTTCGTAACCTCCTTCATTCTCCGTCTCGCCAGGGCCAGGTCATCCACAGGCGTTTTCTGCGTTTTCTTGATGAACCCGTGCAGCACGACGAGCATCTCATCGTGAAAGCACAGGATGAGCCGTGCTATTCGCTGGCTTGCAAGCGCTGAGCGCACTTCCCAAAGACCATCTTTGAGACTTCCCACCAGCGGTCTCCCAATCGGCCAGCCGAACTGTACCCGCATGAGATCGAGCCCGATAGCGTGCCGGTCCGCCTTGTCGAGGCCGCGCAGCCAATCGAGCACCGGTGCGCTGCCCGCTTCCGTGCGGTAAAACCGGACCGGAATCTCCCGGTTGTGTTCTTTGCTCATCGCGTCTCACAATCCAGTATGTACCATAATCGGTACATTGTCAAGCTTAATGGACGCGGATGTCCAACGCTTTTTTGCCGTCTTCGGTCAGGCGCAGGACAGGGTTTCTGGCGAAAATGGTCCGCACTTGTTACTATTGCGATTGAATGAGAGCTTCCGGCGCCATCATCGGGTTCCTCGCGGTTGCCGCAGCGGTCGGCCAGGCGCCGCCCATGGATTACCGGAAGGCCGTCTCCGCCTGGCGGGACGACCGGGAAGCGCACTTAAAAGCCGAATACGGCTGGCTGACCGTGGTGGGCCTGCACTGGCTGAAGGAAGGCGACAACCGCGCCGGTTCCGAGCCAGGTCTGGAAGTTCCGCTGCCCGCCCCGGCGCCAAAGCGCGTTGGCGTCATCACACTCAAGAAAGGTGTGGCGCGATTTACTCCATCGAGCGCCGCCGTGCTCACGCGCGGCAAACCTACCGGACCCATGAATCTGAAACCGGACACCGGACCGGATTATGACAGGCTCGACGTTGGTCCCGTCCAGTTTTTTGTCATTCAGCGCGAGAATCGCTTTGGCGTTCGCGTGAGAGATAACCAGAGCGAAGCCCGCCGCCAGTTTCGTGGATTGAAATGGTATCCCGTCGATCCGTCATGGCGCATTCGCGCGAAGTTCGTCCCGTGGGATAAGCCCCGCGCACTCACGTTCGATACCGAGATCGGAACCAAGGAGTCCTATCCCAGCCTCGGACAAGTTGTCTTTACGCGCGGCGGCAAGGAGCACCGCCTGGAGCCGGCGATTGAGGGCGACCACCTATGGTTCGTCATGCGCGACCAGACCAGCGGCAAGAGTACCTACGCGGCCTCACGGTTCCTGTACGCGCCCATGCCCAAGGACGGCTACGTGGATCTGGATTTCAACAAAGCCGAAAACCCGCCGTGCGTGTTCACGGCCTTCGCCACCTGCCCCCTGCCGCCTCCGCAAAACCGGCTGGCGTTGCCGGTGACCGCAGGCGAGCTGATGTACGCGCATTAGCCGGGCCTGGCTCTACGTGGTAGCATGTGGCACATGGTCAGGCGCTTCTTCATTGGCCTGGTTTTAGGGTGGGTGACGGGGAACACGAATTTGCCGGCGCTGAGCCTGGAGACACCCATCGCGCAGAGATGGTATTCGACGATCGTGCCGAAGCCGGTGCGAGTCTGGAATCTGTTTGACTACGCGGCCGCGCCGCTCAGCGTCACCAGCGTCCGCTTGACCACGTTTTTCGTCAGCGGCAGCTTGTACTTGTTCTTCGCCAGCGGCTGCGCACCTTCGATGGCTAGCGCGCCTGCGCGGGCCGCCAAATCCGCGGTCACACGCTGGCCCGCCAGCATCGCCTCCACCTTCGGCAAGCGCCACGGGATGGGGGCCACGCCGCCCAGTACCACGCGGGCGTTCTTACAGGTGTCGCCTTCCATTTCAAGGACCAGCGCCAGGCTCACCACGGCGTGCGTCCAGGATTCGCGGTCCAGAATCTTGTGATACGTTCCACGTGTATTGGGGCGCGCCGCCGGTAGAATGACTTCGGTCAGAATCTCATCATTCGCCAGCGAATTTTCCTTGGCGGGATTCACGCGCGGCAGCGTGAAGAAATCCGCCGCGGCCACCGTGCGCTCCCCTGCGGGCCCTACGATGCGGAACTTCGCATCCAGCGCCACCAGTGCGGGCGCGGTATCGGAAGGATGCACGATGAAGCTGGGCCCTCCGCCGAAGATGGCGTGGAATTCGTTCTCGCCGTTGAAACTGAAGCACGTGTTGCCGCCGTTCTTGTAACACGGGAACGCGTTGCGGTAATACCAGCACCACGGCCTCTGGATCACGTTGCCCGCCAGCGTCCCGGCATTGCGGATCTGCGGCGTACCCACCACGCCCGCGGCTTCCGCCAGCACGGCGTACTTAGCCTTGATCAGAGGATGCTGTTGAAGTGTATCCAGCGCCACCAGCCCGCCGATGCGGACCTGTTCCTTCTCCTCAACAATCTGGTCCAGGCCCTTGATGGAGCGCAGGTGCACGAGCACGTCCGGCTCCACCAGATGCTCCTTCACCATGCCCAGCAGATCGCTGCCCCCGCCGGCGATCGCCACAGTTTGCTTATTTTGCGATGCGAGCTTGATCCGCGCGACCGCGTCTTCCAGGCTGCGCGGTTCGGCGTTGGTGAACGATCTCATGCGTGACCTCCAGTTCCGATGCCGCGGCCGCCGCGACCCCGGGATTACCCGTATGATTATATCTCACATAGAATGGATGAAGCCCCATGGCCGCCACCTCAAGCTCGCGCCCCCGCCTGTACCACAAGATCCTCTATGTCCAGGTGATCGCCGGCATCATCATCGGCATCGCGCTCGGATTCTACCAGCCGAAGCTTGCCGAGCAGATGAAGCCGCTGGGCGACGGTTTCATCAAGTTGATCCGTATGATGATCGCGCCCATCATATTTTGCACGGTGGTCAGCGGCATCGCCAGCATCGGCGACATGAAGAAGGTGGGCCGCGTTGGCCTCAAGGCTTTGCTCTACTTCGAAGTGGTCACGACGATAGCGCTGCTCATCGGCCTGGTGGTGGTGACGTGGGTCAATCCGGGCGGCGGCGTCAACGCGGACCCCGCCACGCTGGACGCCAAGGCCGTTGCGCAGTACACCACGCAAGGTAGCCAGTTGAGCACCGTCGATTTCGTCCTCAATATTATTCCGGATACGGTGGTGAACGCGTTCGCTAAAGGCGAAATTCTACAAGTGCTGCTGCTGGCGATCCTGTTCGGCGTCGCGGTGGGCCATTTCGAGGCGGGGAAACCCGTCCTGGACGCGATCAACGCCATCACGCGGGTGCTGTTCAACATGATCGGTTACATCATGAAGCTGGCGCCGCTCGGGGCCTTCGGCGCGATGGCGTTCACCATTGGACGATATGGCATCAAGACCCTGATCTCACTGGGCGCCGTGATCGCGTGTGTGTATCTGACCTGTTTCTTCTTCGTATTCGTGGTGCTGGGCCTGATCGCGCGCGTGCACCACTTCAGCATTTGGAAATTGCTCAAGTACATCAAGGAGGAACTGCTTATCGTACTGGGAACGTCGTCCTCGGAAGTCGCGCTTCCCAGATTGATGCAGAAGCTTGAAAAACTGGGGTGCTCGAAGAGTGTGGTGGGGCTGGTGGTCCCGTCGGGTTATTCGTTCAACCTGGACGGCACATCCGTGTACCTGACCATCGCCGCGTTGTACGTCGCGCAGGCCACCAACACGCACTTATCGGTGGCGCAGGAAGTGCAACTGCTGCTGGTGCTGATGTTGACCTCGAAGGGCGCGGCTGCCGTCACCGGCGGAGGCTTCATCACGCTGGCCGCCACGCTGTCTTCGCTCGGCACCGTACCTGTCGCGGGCCTCACGCTGCTGTTGGGCATCGACCGCTTCATGAGCGAGATGCGCGGCCTGACCAATCTGGTGGGCAACACCGTCGCGACGGTGGTGGTCGCCAAGTGGGAGAACGAATTCGACGCCGAGCGCGCCGAGCGCGTCCTCAACGGCGAGCACGAAGCGGTGGAGCGGGAGATCGCCGCGGCCTTTCACGCTGAGAGCAAATAGAAATGGGGTGAGCCCGCAGGCCCACCCCGAGATTTCAGAACGTACCGCCCATCAAAAAATCAGCTTCAAAGCAAGCTGGAGGTTCCGATTGTCGGTGGACACCGAACTGTAAGCGTTGTTGTCGGCTCGCACGCCGCGAACCGCGGTTGCGAATCTGGTGGCCGAGACATCGGTATTCGTCCCCACCAGGTAAAGATTGGAGTGGTTGAAGATGTTGTACGCCTCTGCCCGGAATTGCAGCTTGTAACGCTCCGTGATCGTGAAGTTCTTGTGAACCGCGAAGTCCACGTTCCAGAAGCCGGGTCCCGAAAATACGTTGCGGCCCGTCATGCTGGACGGGAAGGGCCCGAAATCCGACACGCCCACGATCGGGTGACCGTAGCTGGAGTTGGGAGTTCCCACATTCAGGTAATTGAACTGGTTAGGATTCGCGGTGGGTGTTTGGGTGTAGCTTGCTTGGAAGGGTTGGTTATACATGGCACGCGGGCACAGGATGAATCCCGCGTTACTGCAATCCCACAAACTGAACGGCGTCCCGGTGCGGGCGCTGAGGTTCGGAATCACCGTCCATCCTCCCAGTGCCGCCTTCGAGATGGCGTTGCGGCCGGCATACGGGATCTCCCAAATACCCGCCAATGTGAAACGATGGCGCGTATCGAAATCGGCGCTACCCTTGTCGAGTCTCGGGTTCAATGGATCCAGAAGGCCCAGGTTTCCGGAGCCGATGTTGGTTTCGCTGAACGTGTTGCTCAAGTTGTCAAGAGCGTGGGACCACGTGTAGCTGGTCCTCAAGGTGATGCCCTGCCGCCGGAAGTTCCGCATTTCGGCACGGGCGCTGAGGGCGTTGTAGTTGGAGAAGCCGCCGTTGGTCCGGAAATTGACATAGGAGTATTGATCGTTGATGCGGTCAAACGTCCCTCCCGTTCCGGCATAGATGATCTTCGAACCAGGGATGTTCAGACGGTTGATCGTATACAGGTTCTGGCCCTTGCTTCCGGTATAGGAAATCGACCCGAAAAACTCGTTGGTAAACTGGCGTTCCAGCGAGGCGCTCCACAGATGCGCGTACGCTGTCTTGATGTAGGGGTCCACCGCGCGCAACGTGACCCGTCCCAGCGCCTTGGTGCCGCTGTTCCCAGCCAAGGGGCCCGAATTGTTGGTGGTGATAGGAATCGTGGGAACGTCCGCGCCGGCGGTGAGCGCGACCACGCCGTAGTTCGGCGGATTCTGAATCACGTTAAACGTAATGTTGCCGAAGTTCGGCGTGTAACCGATGCCATAGCCGCCTCGAAATGAGGTCTTCCCGTCTCCGAATACATCCCAGGCGAAGCCGACGCGCGGCGCGAACAGGTTGTATTTCTTGTTCCACAATCCGCCCAGCGGATTCGCCGGATCGGTGGAGACCAGAACCCTTCCGGTAGCGGTCTGAGTCTGTAGGTTTCAGTAGTGTCCGGCTATAAGTCGAGCAGGCTCAACTGGTTAGAAAATAGGTCTGATTTTTCCTGGGAGTAAGTGTCGTCAAAGGCCCGTAGAATGGGCGTTTGCTCGAACAAGGTGACGCTGAGAACCTGTAGGATTTGGTAGAGGG
>CAMAUG010000254.1 GCA_945861255.1 Candidatus Sulfopaludibacter sp. SbA3 | reverse complement strand
CTGCTGCTCTCCGTGCGCCCGTCTCTACTGCCGCAATCGACGATCCTCGCGGGCGTGCGCGGCGCCTATAACGCCGTATGGGTGCGCGGCAAGTATGGCGCCGATACGTTCTACTACGGCCGAGGCGCGGGACCCCATCCCACCGGCGTCGCGGTGGTCAGCGATCTGATGCGCGTGGCGCGCGAGATCCGCTACGGCAGCCCGGAGCGGGTTTCGCCCTTCGCGCACGCGCGTCTGGGCGAGTACCTGCCGATTCCGATCACGCTCAACCGTTCGGCGTATTATTTGCGATTCCGCGTGAAAGACCGTCCCGGCATCATCGCGCAACTAGCGGCTGCGTTGGCCGCGGAGAAGATTTCGATCGAGGCCGTCCTGCAACTGCCGGACGAGGACGCCGGCGACCTGCCGTTCGTCATTACCGTGGAGCCTACCACCGAGCAAGCGCTCCGCGATGCGCTGGCACGCATGGCTGAAATGGAGTTCCTGATCGAGCCGCCGCTGGCGATGCCGATTGCGGGATCGTTGTAAAAAAGCAGCGAAGCCCACCGCGGAATCATTGCAGAAAAAGACCGGGGAAAATCGTTCGTGCGCGCGCCGGTACTCGATTTGCCCCCCCTGATTTACCGGAGGGCGCGGATGGTGGAATCGATAGTTTCGAGCAACGTCTCGCGGGGCACGCTTGTGATCATTGGTTTGATCACCCATCCCAGGCCTAACGGCACGTCGCGCGAAAGCGAGATAGCGCGGCACTCCATGTAGACGCCCTCCCGGCGCTGCTCCAGAAGCCAGTAGGCATTCAGGCGCCACAGGAATCCGTGCCCCGTGCCGGAGGGGAGTTCCTTGCCGTCGTCGTTTTCCGCGACCTTGGTGGAGTGAGAGGTCATATTCCACCGGCCCTCTCCGAGTTGCGTGTAGCGAATTTCGTACTCGGTGCTGAGGTCGGCGGTGAGCACCTGCTTCTTGTAGAGCCGCAGGTACACGCGCCAGGAGCCGCCGCTCATCCAAAGCACCCGGGAATCCGTTACGTTCGGGGCATAGCGGATCTTGTATGCGGGGTAGTCCTGCAGAACGGCCAGTACATTTTCCACACGCGCGCCGGGCGCCACGGCGGCCACCATCCAGTCATGAATGAGCCCATCCTTGACGTCCGTGGGAGACTTGCCGTTCCCTGGGACGAAGGCGACCGTTCCAGCGGGCGATGGTTGCAAGTGGGCACGCCATTCCATGGTGGATTCAGCGTTCGCCACGTAAGCGTCGAAAGCGGCATCGGTATTGCGTGACAGCCGCGTGGAGAACTGGGCGCGAGCGTGGCGCGGGGCAAGCAGGGCCACCCCGATGCCGGACAAGATGGCTTGGCGGCGATTCACTGCCGCCATTGTAGCGAATCGATCGCTGCCCGGCTGGACCTGGCCACGGGGCGCCGGACGCCCATGGGGGCCAGGCTGAACCTCTATTTCACCAGTTCGAGCCGCATGGCATCGAGCGATTGCCGCATGCCGGCATCGCCTGAGGGCAGTGTGGCGGCATTCTTCGCTTCGGTGCGCGTGATTTCGGCAAACAGCGCGACCAGTTCCGGGTCACGCCAGCCGCGGCGCATTTCTTCGGACATCACTTCGACGGCATGCCGATGGGAGTACGCCGGTTTGTAAGGGCGCGCCGTGGTCAACGCGTCATAGATATCGGCGATTTGCAGGATGCGCGCCAGCAGCGGAATTTCCTCGCCGCGAAGTCCATCCGGATACCCTGAGCCGTTCCATCGTTCATGATGGCTGCGGATGATGGGCAGTACGGGCGCCAGCGTCTTCATGGGCCGGCAGATTTCCTCGCCGCGGATGGTATGCATGCGCATGGTTTGCCACTCATCTTCGGTCAACCGGCCGCGTTTGAACAGGATGGCATCGGGGATTCCCACCTTGCCGATGTCGTGCAGAAAACCCCCGCGATAGAGTGCCAGCTGGTCTTTTCGGGACAGGCCCAACGCCTTGCCCAGCATCACGCCGTATAGCGCCAGGCGCTCGCAATGTTTTCCGGTATGCTTGTCGCGTTGTTCCACCGATTGCGCAAGCGCGAAAAGGATGGTCTCGGCTTCGTCGAGTGAATCCGTGAGGGCTTTGTGGCGCAGCAGGCCGCGAATGCGGGTGCGGACCAGGGCCGGCTTCAAGGGTTTTACCAGGAACTCGTCGGCTCCTGAGTCGATTCCGGCGAGCTCGGTTTCCGAATCTTGCAGGCTGGTCACCAGTAGGATAGGGATCAACTGGGTCTTCCGGCTGCCCTTCACGACTCGGCAAAAATCGGGGCCGCTCATCCCTGGCATCAGGACGTCGGCAATTACTAGATCGATCTTGTGGCGTTCCAGGATCTCAAACGCCTCCGCGGGATGAGTGCACTCGATAATGCCGTACGACGCCGTCTTCAACATCGCTTTGAGGAGCCGGCGATTCAGTTCAGCGGGGTCCACAATCAGAATGTTGGGGGATTCGCCGCAGTCCTCATACGTCGCATCCAGCGCGATGGCGGTTGGCCCGGACTCCATCGCAAGAAGATCGATGGCCGCTTGATTCTGCACGCTCATGATTCATGCTTCGGTCGACGCCGAAGCTGCACCCTGTTCAACGACTCCAACCGTCTATCGGCGGGGCCTTAGGAAAGAATTAGGGGATTTCATGGGGAGCAGGGGGTTCCTGGCGGAGCTCGCGGGAGCGGGTGTGTGCGGCCAGCCTTCCAAGAATACGGGCCACGTAATTGCGGGTCTCGGTGTTGCGCGGCAGGCCGCCCGTCCGGTCCACCAGGCCCGTGCCGGCGTTGTAGGCGCTGAGCGCCAACGCGACATCACCCTGATAGCGCTCAAGCAACTGGCCTAGCAGCCGGGTACCCGCGCCGATGCTCTGGCGCGCGTCGAACGGGTCGCCGACGCCCAGTGCGACCTGCGTTGCGGGCATCAATTGCATGATGCCCTGGGCGCCCTTCAACGACACGCTGCAAGGCCGGAACGCGGACTCCGCCCGCGCGACCTCCGTTACAAGTGCCGAGCTCACGCCGTGTTCCTGCGCGGCGGCGGCGACCCACGAATGCAGTAGATCGGGGTCCGCGGGTGCGCACGCGGAATGCTCCGCCGGGACACGTATGGGAAGCCGCTGAGCCGAAGCAAGTGCGGCGGCGTGTGTTTGTCTCCACACGGATTTCTGCTGCTGATGAAGGGAGCCCCGCATGGACGCGCGGATGGCCGGGGCATCCTGGGCGAGAACGACGCTGAGAAGCCAAACGCCTGCGATGGCCATGCCTGAACATATCGGCTTACTTATCAAACCCGTTACACTGAAAGTTTCATGGACATCACGATTTCTCCCGCCAGGGCGATCCAAGGAAGCATCGCCCTGCCTGGCGACAAGTCTATTTCGCACCGCTATGGAATGCTGGGGGCCATCGCCGAAGGGGTCACCATTCTCCACAATTATTCGACCGGCGCGGATTGCCGATCGACGTTAGGATGCATGGAGGCGCTGGGGGCCAAGGTGGAGCACCACGATGGAAAAGTGACCATCCAGGGCGGCGCCCTGCGCGAACCCAAGCAAGTGCTGGACGCGGGAAACTCCGGGTCCACGATCCGCATGTTGTCCGGAATTCTGGCGGCGCAATCCTTCACCAGCCATATCGGCGGCGATGAATCGCTGTCTGGCCGTCCCATGAGCCGCGTGATGAAGCCGCTGGCGCAGATGGGCGCGGAGATCGCGGGCCGCGAAGGGCAGTTTCCGCCCTTGACCATTCACGGGCGCGCACTGCACGGCATCGATTACACACTGCCGGTGGCCAGCGCGCAGGTCAAAAGCTGTGTCCTGTTCGCCGGCTTGTTCGCGAAAGGCGAAACCATTGTCCGCGAACCGGTCAGCACGCGCGACCACACCGAAATCGCCTTGAAGGAATTCGGAGCGGAGATCGAAGTGCGGCGCAACGTGATCCGGCTGGCGGAAGGCGCGCGGCTCACGGGGCGCGAACTGGTGGTACCGGGCGATATTTCCTCCGCCACGTTCTTCCTGGTGGCCGCGCTGCTGATGCCGGAATCCGATCTTGTGATCGAGCGCGTCGGAATGAATCCCACACGCTCGGCGTTGCTGGATTTCCTGGTTTCGATCGGCGCCAACATTCAGATTCTGGGCGTGCAGCAGACCGGAGGCGAGCTCATCGGCAGCTTGCGCATCCGCGCATCCAAGATCAAAGGCGGCACGATGCACGGCGCCCTCACCGCCGCGTTGATCGACGAGATTCCCGGTTTGGCCGTGCTGGGAGCCGCGAGCGAAAACGGACTTACCGTGCGCGATGCCTCCGAGCTGCGCGTGAAAGAGACCGACCGCATCGCGACCATCGAGACCAATCTGAAGCGCATGGGCATCCGGATTGAGACGGCGCCAGACGGATTCACGATACCGGGCGGCCAGAAATTTCGCGCAGCGGAATGCGATTCGGCGGGCGATCATCGCATCGCCATGGCGTTCGCGGTGGCCGCGCTGGCCGCGGACGGTCCGTGTACCATTACGAACGCGGGAGCGGCGGGGGTTTCTTTCCCGGAATTTTTTAGTACACTTCAGAGCATTGCGAAGCGATAGCCCCAAGATGACCACTGATTCCCAACTGACGCTCGAAGAGTTGATCCACGATCTGAACAACGTATTTCAGACGATGATGGAGGCCGCCGACCTGCTCTCGGAAGATCCGCGCTGGCAGTCTGTTTCGGCGGCGATGCTGCGGAGTGCGGAACGCGGCAAGGAGATCTCCGCGAGTCTGCAAACGTGTCAGCCGGCGGCTTCCATTGAGACGGTGGTTCATAACGCACGCACATTGTTGGAGGACTCCCTCGCATTTCGCCAGGGCCCCAGGATTTCGGTCACTTGCGACTTAGAGCCGGGCCTGGTGCTGGCGGATGCGTGGGCCTGGGAGCGCGTGCTGATCAACTTGTTTTCGAACGCGGCGCGGGCCATGCCGGGCGGCGGCACCATCTTCGTAGCCGCCAGGCGCGTGGATGCCCGTATGGAGATCCGCGTGGCTGACGACGGCTCCGGGATCGCACCGGACCTGATCGCAACGATCTTCGATCCGGAAGTATCCACACGTGCCGGCGGCGGCCTGGGCCTGCACATCGTTCAATCCATCGTGCGGCAGCAGCAGGGCGAAGTACGCGCCGCCAACCGTCCCGGCAAGGGGGCTGAGTTCGTGATCACCATCCCCATGGAACCGTTACGGGCTCGCCGTGCGCTGGCGTAGATTCGCTCATAACTTTTTCGAACCTTGGCCTACGGGTTTGCGTCTAAGAATCATCATGCGGCGGTTCCGGGTAACCAAAGGCGGGCTGGCCTTGGTCTTAGTGTTGCTTGCGGCCATGGTATTGCGGGCCGAGGATCCGCTCGAGATCGTGCGGCGGTCGCTCGATCGCGATTGGACCGATTTCGAGAGCCGGAAGAATTACACGTACGTGCAACACTCGGAATTCCGGAGCGCCGGCAAGACGGGCGAGTATACGCGAGACCGGAGCGAGACCAATGAGATCCTCATCCTGGCCGGGCGGCCCTATGAGCGCCTGATCGCTCGCAACGGCGAGCCTCTGCCGGAGAAGCAGGCGCGGCGGGAGCAGGAGAAGCTCGATAGGGAACTGGCCAAGCGCCAACGGGAAGCGGACGCCGGCCGCTCCCGGCACGACAAGCAAAGGACCGAAAATCGCAGGTCAGTAGTGTCCGGCTAACCGTAACTGGATGGGCGGCAAGCCATAGCAGCACAGGCTGTTAAGTCGTGTTTTGGGATTTTTCGATTTGAAAGTTCCGGATCGATTTCAGCCCTTGTTCGATGCCCCGGATTTCCCAAGAGATCCTGGG
>CAMAUG010000253.1 GCA_945861255.1 Candidatus Sulfopaludibacter sp. SbA3 | reverse complement strand
ACACACGCCTGTTGGTGCAAGGCTTCACCGGCAGGGAAGGCACGTTCCATGCCTCGCAGGCCATCGCATACGGAAGCACGGTTGTGGGCGGAATCACGCCGGGCAAGGGCGGCCAGAGGCATCTGGACCTGCCGGTTTTCAACACCGTCGCCGAAGGCGCCAAGCAAACGGGCGCGAACGCCACGGTGATATTCGTCCCGCCGCCGTTCGCCGCCGACGCCATCATGGAAGCAGCCGACTCGGGGCTAGCACTGGTGGTGTGCATCACCGAAGGCATTCCCGCCAACGACATGATTCGCGCCTGGGAGTACCTGAAGTGGCATCCCCAGACGCGGCTGATCGGCCCCAACTGCCCCGGCATCATCACACCGGGTGAATGCAAGATCGGCATCATGCCGGGCCACATACACAAGGCGGGACACGTGGGCGTGGTTTCGCGTTCCGGCACGCTCACTTACGAAGCGGTGGGCCAGTTGACGGCGCTGGGCATCGGACAATCCACGTGTATCGGCATCGGCGGAGATCCCATCATCGGCACTACGCACACCGATGCGATCAAGCTTTTCAACAGCGATCCGGACACGCATGCCATCGTGATGATAGGGGAAATCGGGGGAAACGCGGAAGAAATCGCCTCGGCGTATATCAAGGAACACGTCACGAAACCGGTCGTGGGATTCATCGCCGGCCAGACCGCGCCTCCCGGACGCCGCATGGGCCACGCGGGCGCCATCATCTCCGGCGGCAGCGGCAAGGCCGAAGACAAGATGGCCGCGATGCGGGCCGCGGGTATCACCGTCTGCGAAACACCCGCCGAAATCGGCGAAATAGTGAGGAGCGTGCTGAAGTAACAGTGCGCCTGTTGACGAAGACTTTTATGGAACGTACATTTGCCATCATTAAACCGGACGCTGTCGCGGCCGGACAGACAGGCGAGATCCTCGCCGTAATTCAGAAAGCGGGCTTCCGCGTCGTAGGCATGAAAATGCGGCGCTTGAGCCAGATTGACGCCGAAGGCTTCTACGTTGTCCACAAGGAGCGTCCGTTCTTCGGGTCACTTGTGAAGTTCATGACGGAAGGCCCGGTGGTGGTGCTGGTGCTGGAGGCCGAGGATGCCATCAAGAAGTGGCGCGACACCATGGGCGCCACCAATCCGGCCAACGCCGCCGAAGGCACCATCCGCAAACGCTTCGCCACTTCGATTGAACGCAATTGCGCGCACGGCTCGGACGCGCCGGAGACGGCGGCGGTGGAGATTCCGTTCTTCTTTACGGCCAGCGAGCTATTGTAGAAACCGCTTGCTGACGCGCGCGGCTCGGAATCGGTGTCGGCGTTGGCGTTGGTGTTGGCGTCGGTGTTGGCGTTGGTGTTGGCGTTGGTGTCGGCGTTGGTGTTGGTGTCGGCGTTGGTGTCGGCGTTGGCGTTGGTGTTGGTGTTGGTGTTGGCGTTGGCGTTGGTGTTGCCGGGCGGCGACCGTCAGGGAGCGGTCTCCATGGCGCCCGCGGCACTTACTCGAACTCGCCGCGCGGAACGCTCATGGTGATGGGAGGGCCCGAGTATTGGCCCGCTCCGAAGGGCGTAATCATCATATAGGGATAGCCCGCGATCTTGACGTTCGTCACCTTGTCCTCGGGTGCAGCCGGGATTGCGGTGGTCACGGTGACCATGGAGGTGGTCAAGCCGAAGAACGCGGTGCCGGTCCCGCCGGTATTGCCGTAGATGACCAGATTCTTGATCTGAGCGTCCGTATTGGATTGCGCCACACCCCACCGCGCGGCCCAGCGCAACCGCTCCACCATGGTTTGGTGGATGTACATGAACTGGCCGACGTCGAATGCGCCGATCAGCAGCGTCAGGAATACGATACAGATCAGGGCCATTTCCACCAGGACGCTGCCGCGCGTGGAGCGGCGCACCGGAGTTGGCCCGGCGATTTCTTGTCTTCGTCGTTTACGGGTCATAATAGCCATGATATGGATAAGAAGCTTGGGGTTTGTTGGTAGTGACGTAATTTCCGAATAGTCCGTTGATGGTGTAGCCGCTCACGAATATGGTTACTTCCGTCGGACGGAAAGTTCCAATGCCGCCGCCGCTGCCGCACACACCCACGCTATCGACGTTGTATTGAATATTGCCGGTGGTCAGACCCGGCAACAACGGCGACCCTGTGCCACCTGCGTTGCCGTACACCGCTACATTCTTCGTACTGAGAAGCCATGTGGCGTCCGGCGTGTTACAACTGGTCAGGTAGGGATACGCCGCACCAAACAAAGCGGCATTGCGCACACTGTTGGTCAGCGCGTTGTACTGGTAAAAGATGTATCCATACTGGAAGGCCGATAACACCACGGTCACCAAGACAGTGGCGCCGATGGCGAACTCCAGCATCGCGTTGCCGGCGCGATCGCCCAAAAGCCTACGAATAGATTTGCCGGATCGTGTCATTGTCGGTGACTTTACTCCAACAGCCTGACTCTGGACGCGCCGGAAGAAGATGTGTTTGAGCCCGGATCGAAGCTCCCTAAATTGAAGGGGCCGACGTAAACCGCGCAAAACCCTTCATTGCCGGTCAGTGTCTGGTAAAAGTTACTGGTACTACCAGAGGCGATCTGGCTGGAGATCAGCCAAAATTGCCCATAGCCCCCCACAATGGTTTGGCTCCCCGATTGCGGCAGCACGACGGGAGCAACAATCATTCTGCGACCGTTACGTGCAGGATTACTTGCGTAGGCATTGTAGTCGGCAAGCCCGACGTTGGCCCCGGCGGGAGTCTGACCCTGTGAGTCCGTCCAACTGGCGTTCCAATTGACGGGATCGGAATTCACCCGGTCATCCAAATAGTTTGCCGAAGATGCCTTATTTCCATTGGAGAGGAGGTCCAAGCCATTGCTGTCGATATTGCTACCCACGGAGACGGGCGCGATCTGGTAGGTACCGATGATAGAATCGCGGATCACTGCGCCTGAGTTGGCGCCCCAGTAGCCGTTGGTGTCCGTACCCCAGTTCTGAACAACCGATCTCATGGCAGCTTTTCCAGCCGCGTTCAGGTCACCGCCGCAAGGTTCGCGCAGAAAGCAATTTTCCCATTGCTGGCCTCCGCCATTGCCATTGTTACTGGGGCACCCTCCCATGCTGGCGTTAAACTGCGGCCACTGGATGGTGTACTGGTTGCCGACGACCAAGCCGAAGTTAGCCTGGGCATTGCCGTTGAGGCCAACCGCCGTAAAAGGCGACAAACCTTTGGCAAGACTCGTGATGGGAATTTGGCCCGCCACCGCGCTGACTCTGACGGTTTGCGTAAACACTTTCGTTGCCATGACGGCCGGAATAAAGAACAACTGCGCGGAGACAGAACCCTTCACCAGGACCGTATCGATATCTGCAAACGCGACTCCCGCAGTGGTAATCGCTGCCGCGTCGGCATACCACGGGCCTGTCGCCGTAGTGGAAAAATCCACGGTGGGCGCGGTGGAGGTGCAACCCGCGGTGGAAGTCAGGAAAGAACAGGTGCTGAAATTCCACTTGTCCCGGTCGCTGAAATTGAATAATGCAGTGGAATCGGTGACCGCCGATTCCGCGGCCGCGATTCCCGTCGACTTACCATTCAATTGGAGTGCGGCGGCCAGCGCGTGCGCGTCGGCATAGGTCTGCGCTTCGTTCTTCGTGATGTAGAGGCGGCCGATGTCGATGGCCATTCCCAGCGCGCCCATCATGGCGATGGAAGCGGCGCCCATGGTGATCAAGACCATGCCGGACTGTTTCGCGCGGCGCGATCCTGGAGTGCGCCGCAGTTTCGTTCCCGCTATTTTTCCCGGTACCGTGCGCGACATATTTGTTCCTCTTCCCTTCATCGTCGGTCCTAGCTGACGGCTATAGACGGCGGAGCCTGAAAAGTTCGCGGCAAAACTGACGCTACGTTAAACTAATTGGCCCGCGGTACTATCTTGCGCTCGGAGTGGGTCTTTTTCAATGAAATCGGGTGAAAAAGGAGAACGAGCCTCCGGTGAAGGCCTTAGGTAGGGCAGGCCCATGGCCTGTTGCTCCGGGTTAACAGGAGGTCCGTCGCCGGACTAACAGGACAGGCTCGCAGCCCGCGGCCTGTCGATCTTAACAGGACGGGCGCGCGGCCCGCGGCCTGTCGATCTTAACAGGACAGGCGCGTGGCCTGTCGATCTTAACAGGACAGGCGCGTGGCCTGTCCTACGGCCTCTGCAGTTCTTCGGCGATGCGCGCCGCGTCGGCCGGGGCAGGTACGGTGCCCTGGGCCAGCGCCTGATTGCCTCCACCCCGTCCACCGGCGGCGGATACGGCGGCTTTCAAGCGTTCTCCCGCGTGCATGCCAGAATCGGCGGAGGACGCCAGCAAAAGCGACGGTGGATTGTCGTACACCGCGACGAAGACGGCCTTCCCCTGCGCCACGAACGCCTGCGCGCGGGTGCGCATGGCATCGTCCATTGGCCCGCGCTCCAGCAAGCGGCGGATACCGCCGGCATCTGGCTCGGCAGCCGCCCACTGTTCCCTGCCCTCGCGCTGGGCAAGCTCCACGGCTAGTTTCTGGGCGGTCTTTTCGAGCGCCTTGATCCGCTCGGACTGCGCGGCAACAAAATCCGGCGCACGCTCCGCGCTTACGGAGAGCTGCCGTGCAATTTCCTGGAGCGAGTGAAAGTCGTGGCGGGCGTTGCGCAGCGCGCGCCCGCCGCACACGAATTCCACGCGCACGTTACCGCGGATCTTCTCCGTCTTGCGCAGAAAGACGGGCCCGATTTCAGCGGTGGTGCGAACATGGGTGCCGCCACAGGCGCTGCGGTCCACATCCCCGGCGGCCCCGATGGAAACGACGCGCAGCGTACCCTGCCTGCGGGATTCCTTGCGCAAGCCCAGATCCGCGCCGGCTTCTTCCAGTGAGATGGCGATGGGCAGCGCCGCGCGCACGATCTCCGCGCAGCGCTCCTCGGCCTGTTGCACTTGCCGAACGTCCAAGGATGCAGCGCCGATCTCAATGGTGGAGACGTCGGCGCCCATATGGAAGCTCAGCGTCGGGAACTGGAACCGTTCTTCCAGCACGGCTGAAAGCAGGTGCTGGCCGGTGTGCTGCTGCATGTGATCGAAGCGGCGCGGCCAATCGATGCGGCCTTCCACATCGCCGATGGGGATGGGCGCGGCAACGAGGTGCGCAACGCGATCCTCTTGATCGCCATCCTGCTCGGCGACAACATCCAGGACCGCTACGCCGCCCAGGGTACCGGCGTCGGAGGGCTGCCCGCCGCCGGCGGGATAGAAAGCGGTTCGATCCAGATAAACGCGCCGCCCTTCGTCCGCGGTTTCAACGACGCGCGCGCTAAATTCGCGAAGGTAACAATCGTCGTAGTAGAGGCGTTCCGTCACACCCACTCGAAGGCGCCCTTTTTGTACGCCCACAGGTAACCGACGGCCAGAAAGACCAGAAAGACGGCCACTTCGGCGACGCCGAACCACCCCAGGTGTTTCGATTCGACGGCCCAGGGGAACAGGAAGATGGTTTCCACTTCAAAAATGGCGAACAGAATCGCCACGATGTAGAAGCGCACTGCGTATCGGCCCCGTGAATTGGAGAAGGGGGGGATTCCGCATTCGTAGGCTTCCCCCTTGGTGGCGTTGGGATGGGAAGGCCGGATCAGCCGCGCGGCCAGGATCGTCGCGATTGGAAACAGAATCGCGATCACCAGGAAGATGAAGATCGGCAAATATTCTCGCGGCATAATCCTGCTTTCAGCGTAACAAAGTCGGACAGGCCCATGGCCTGCCGCGCACAGCCTAGGGTATCCGGCTGAGCGTAGCCATACGCTAGGATACAGAGCCGCGACCGTGAGGGAGCGGTGGCTTC
>CAMAUG010000252.1 GCA_945861255.1 Candidatus Sulfopaludibacter sp. SbA3 | reverse complement strand
TTCCCGTCTCAAACAATCCGGCATGTTCTGGACCGTCCGTGGCGCCAACGCCATCATCGCCCTGCGATGTTGTCATCTCAACGGTCGCTTCGAGGATTACTGGGAGTCCCGGCGTGCGGCCTGATTCCACTTCTATGTCGCCCACCCGGACTGAAGTCCACGGCCCGTCGCCGCCCCGCCCGTTTGCAGTCCCCGACGCCCGTGGCGCTACACCCGGACATGAAGTATGCTGGATTCCAATGGAGAAACCAATGAAATCACTTTTCGCCCCCGTGCTGGCCGTTCTGCTGGCAGGGCAGTCCTACGCTGCCTCCTTGACGGTTTCGAAACCCGAAGATGCCGGACTGTCCTCGGAGCGCCTGAAGCGCATCCAGCCTCTCATGCAGGGCCATATTGAAGCCAAAGATTTCGCGGGCGCCGTGACGTTGGTCACCCGCCGCGGCAAAGTGGTGCAGCATGAGGCCTATGGGCTGATGGACCTGGATGCCAAGAAGCCCATGCGGACGGACACGATGTTTCGTCTGGCTTCCATGACCAAGCCCATCACCGCGGTGGCGATCCTCATGTTGATGGAAGACGGTAAGCTGCTGCTCACCGATCCGGTCTCCAAGTACTTGCCGGAGTTCAAGAACCCGAAAGTCGCGGTATGGAACCTGCCGAACGATCCCAAGGGCTCCGGGTATCGCCTGGCGCCGGCTGATCGCGAAATCAGCATCCAGCACTTGCTGACGCATACCTCCGGGCTCGCCAATGGCGAGGCAGGTCCGGCCGGAGAGTTTGTCCGCCAAGCCAAGCTGCCGCGAGGCGGATCGCTGGCCGAGCGCGTCGCGCGCGCCGCCACATTGCCGCTGAATTTCCAGCCCGGCACGCAGTGGGAATATAGCCCCGGCACGGGCTTCGATACCCTGGGGCGTGTGGTCGAAGTCCTCAGCGGGATGAACCTGGAGCAGTTCTTCAAGCAGCGCATCTTCACTCCTCTGGGCATGAACAATTCGTTCTTCACGGTTCCGCAAAATAGATTAGGCGACGTGGCCGTGTTGTATGTGCCAGGGGATCAAGGTTTGACCAGACCGCCGGCCCCAGCCCCGATGCCCGCCAGCGGTGAATATTTCTCCGGAGCGGGCGGTCTCACCGGTTCCGCTGAAGACTATCTGCAATTCGCACAAATGCTGCTCAACGGCGGGCAATCCAATGGCGTGCGCCTGCTGAGCCGCAAAAGCGTTGAGCTGATGACCGATAACGCGATCGGAAATCTGGACCTGCGCAATCATCTTCCCGTCGAGATGAACTTGCGCGGATACGGCTTCGGCTTGGGCGTACGCGTGCGCCGCAGCACGGGCGCCAGTGGTTGGCTGGGCAGTGTGGGCGATTTCGGTTGGGCCGGCGCCTACGGTACCTACTTCTGGGTGGATCCCAAGGAACAATTGATTGGCGTCATGATGGTGTCCACGCGCCGTCCCGGTGTGCGCACCAGCTTCGTCAACGCCGTGTATCAGGCTGTCGCGGACTGATCCTGGCGCGGCCCCGCTCCGTCACGGCCGCGGCTCACAGACGACTTCCGAGCCACGACTGCCAGGGCGGCGGTCTACGTGAACCTACGCGCGTATTCCTACGCGATCGTGGGACGCCGCGCGGCGATCTGCGCGGTCGCGTGTCCTGCGTCTGCATTCTGATGTTCACGGTAGTGCAAAATCTCCCAGTCCGAAAAAGCGCTCCGCAGCTCGCCCGGCTCCACACGGAAGCTGCCGGTCAGGCGTGCGCTCGCCAATACGAATCCACCTGGCGATACGCCGCTTCTTACGGATGCCATCAGGCCGCGCTGCCAGTAGTTGTAAACCACGATCAGGTTCCAAGGATGGTCTTGCCGGATGACCAGGCCGCCACTCTCTAAATCGGCCACCACGGCGTCGATTCGCGTTCCCTGTGCCGCCGCCGCCCGCTGAAGGAATTCGATGGCCACTCGCGACCGGTCGACCGCAGTCACGTGCCAACCCATGCGCGCCAGCCACAGTGAATGCCGGCCCAGGCCACATGCCAGATCGAGGGCCCGCCCGGGCTGGAGTTGAGTCGTGAACTCGACGATCAGCGACGATGCGGTGAGCTCCGCGGATCCCGATGCCACCGTCTTCGCGTGGCGCGCTTCCCAATCGGGGTTAGGCATAAGTCCTAATTGTTGCAGGCCAGTTGGGGCAAGAAGCGGTTGGATGGTGGGCCCTAGAGAACTCGAATCTCTGACCTCTACCGTGTCAAGGTAGCGCTCTAACCAACTGAGCTAAGGGCCCGCGATGCAGGAATTCCGGCCGGTGTGGCTAGCATTTTCCGCCGTCTCGATCCAGTCTATCACGCTCTCGCGGGGAACCTGATATTTCGATCTCGTATCGTCTCGGCACGGTTGTTAACCGATCAGAAGTTAGCGGCTGGTCACGAACCGACGGGTAAACGCCCCGCTGTCTTTGCGTCCCTTTGCAAATCCGAAGTCCTTCGCGAAGGGTCGTTGCCCACTATGACATTCGTAGACCCACGGGTCGCGCCACGCTCGGCGCACCAGGCCGAGTGCCACGAGTGCGCCCGGGAAGGAGTGGGCGCCTTTTCTTACCAGCCGCGCCTGGATGCCGCGTGCTATGATGCGGCTCAGATGAAAACTGCCGTGGGCGGCGCGGAGGCGGACGCTCCGTTGCCGCGGCCCGGGCCACTCGCGCCCGGACTTGCCCTTATTTTCGATATGGACGGGGTGATCGTCGATTCCATGCCGGTCCATATCGCAGTCTGGCGGGAATACTTGCATTCGCTCGGCTTGGACGCGGCGGGCATCGAAGACCGCATTCACGGATTGAAAAACGAAGAGATCGTACTGCACTTCATGGGCGCTTCCGCCGATGGACAGGGCGTGCCGGAATACGCGGACTACCAGCAAGACCATGGTGCGGCTAAAGAGCGTCTGTACCGCGAGACCATTGGCGGGCGATTGGCGGACCATTTGGTTCCCGGCATCGCCGCGTTTCTAGAGCGGATGCGTGAGATGCCGATGGCGCTGGCCAGCAATGCCGAGCGGGCCAATATAGATTTCGTGCTGGACGGCGCCGCGCTGCGGACGTTTTTCCGGGTGATCGTGGATGCCTCCGAAGTGGCGCGAGCCAAACCCGCCCCGGATCTCTTTCTGCTGGCCGCCGGGAAGCTGGGGGTTGCGCCGCGGAACTGCATTGTTTTCGAAGACTCGCCGGCCGGAGTGATCGCGGCGCGCGCCGCCGGCATGCGCGTGGTGGGAATCCTGACGCACGCCGCGGCGCTTAAAGACGTGGACTTCTCCGCGCGCCATTTTCAGGACCGGGAGCTGGATGCATGGCTAACCAGTCAGCACGCCGCTTGACGCGTCCCGCCGTTCTGCCCATCCTGCTGGCCGTGCCGGTGGGCGTGGCATGGGCGATGGAAATTGGAACATCCCCAGCCGCCGTCTCCCCGGCGCAGTTGCTATCCGCGGTCATCCTTTCCGCCGGGGCCATTTGTATCTGGTGGGTCCGGGAGCAGCGTCTGGCCGCGCAACGCGGCTCCGTGCGGGCACTGCATACGCTAAGCGAGGGTGTGATCGCGGCTGGATCTCCGCACGAGATCGCGGAAAAACTTGCCGACATCCTGCCTACCATCACTGGTGCGGACAACGTCCGTCTGTACCTCCACAACCGCCGCGTGAAATCCTTGGAGGCGGTGCCGACCACGGACGATCCGGAGCCAATGGCCATTCCTTTGGACGCGCTCCAGGAAGGAATGACGGGCGCCGTCGCCCGTTGCTTTAAGACCCGCGAATCCCTGCATATCGCCGATGCGCGCCGGAACCCGTTGGTCAGCTCCGGGTGGACTCACGAACAATTGCGCTCCGCGTTGTTTGTCCCGCTGACGGCCCAGAATGAGGTTCTGGGAGTGCTCGCGGTGGGTCATCATCGACGCACCGGCTATTTCAGCCCCGACGAGCAAGCTGCCATTCAGCATCTGGCGAACCAGGTGGCGGCGGCGTTGAAGCTGCAAGACCAGCACAAGGTGCGTGAACAAATGCTGCGCGGCGAAAAGCTGGCCGCCACCGGACAATTGATTTCGGGGATCGCCGGCCAGTTGCTGGCTCCGCTGGAGACGATCGCGCGACTCTCCTCGGCGGCCTCCGACGGCCGCTCCTCGCCGTTGCTCGAAAGGGACTTGAAACAGATCGCGGCGGAGTCGCGGCGCGCCGCGGAAATCGTCGCCCGGCTGGTCTCCTTCGCACGCCCGGAGGACGCGGCAGCCAAGCCCGTGGATCTGCATGCGTTGATGCACGGTTTGATGCAATTTCGCGAAGCGGAGTGGCACACGTGGGGACTGCGCGTTCAGAATCGCCTTGCGCTCGAACCGGCAACGGTGCTCGGCGTCGAGGGCCATCTGGAGCAGATTCTGCTTGATTTGTTGATCTGCGCGGAGCAATCCGCTGCCCGGAGCACGGCCAAAAACATGATGGTGACCAGCAGCCTCCTAGGCGGGAGAATTGTGCTGGAAATAGCGTACGCCGCGGATCAGGAGCGCGGCGCGCTGCCGCCGGGAATGGGCCTGGACGTCGCGCGCGGGGTGATTCAGGGTCACGGCGGGGAAATCCGCTGTCGCGTTCAATCGGGTTCCGCCGCATTTGAGCTGGATCTGCCGCTTGCTCCGGGCACCCTGGAAGGCGATCCTGGCACATCGCCCGTCCGGAGCGCCTCGCGTTCGTTGACGCTTATGTTGGTGGAGTCCGATGCAACGGCGCGCCGCCAATTGGTCGGGTTGTTGGCCGCGCGCGGCCACCGCGTCGTTCCGTCCGCGGCCGAATCGTCGGCCGATACCGCGCGGCGCCTTCGTTTCGACGCCGTGATATGGGCGGTGCGTCAAGGCGGCTGGAAGTGGAGCGATTTTCACGAACGGCTGCGCGGTTCGGTGCCGTCCTTTGTTCTGGTGAGCGACGGCTACGACGCGGATTTCGCCCGCAGCCTGGCGGAAAGCGGGGGATTCCTTCTGGCGCGACCCGTGCAGACCGCGGACATCGATCGGCTGCTGGCGGAACTTGAGGCACAGGCTCCCGCCGGCGCGTGAGCTTCGACTAATACGCCAGCGTCTTCAGCGCTTCTTCCATGATGTTTTCCACCTGCGGGAGAATCTCGCTTTCAAGCGCCGGGCTGTATCCTACCCACGTGTCCAGCGCACCCACTCGCCCCACGGGCGCGTCCAGCGAGCCGAACAGTTCTCTGGCTATGCGTGCGGAAATCTCCGCGCCATAACCCCAGGAAAGCGTGTCTTCGTGCACCACCATCACTCGATTTGTTTTCTCCACGGAGGTCTTGATCGCGGCCCAATCGTAGGGGTTCAGCGTGCGGAGGTCGATGACCTCGATCGTCCAACCGGGATGCTGCTGCTCAATCTGCACGGCGGCTTGCAAGGACTTCTGCACCAGCGCGCCGTAGGTGACAAGCGTCAGCCGCGCGCCGGGTTTGACGACCTTCGCCTGGCCGAAGGGGATCATGTAATCCGGGCCAGGATGCTGGGCCCGATTGTAGGGTTCCCGGTACAGGCGCTTGTGCTCCAGAAAAAGCACCGGATCGTCGCAGCGGATGGCCGTGCGCAACAGCCCGCAGGCATCCAGCGCATTGGATGGGAACACCACGTGAATGCCGGGAATGTGCGTGAATGCGGATTCGCCGCACTGGCTGTGATAGATGGAGCCGCCGTTCAGATATCCGCCAATCGCGGCGCGGATCACCAACGGCGCTTTCCACGCCCCATTCGAACGCCATCGCAAAGACGCCAGCTCATCGCGAATCTGCATCATCGCGGGCCAGATGTAATCGAAGAACTGAATTTCCACCACCGGTTTGATC
>CAMAUG010000251.1 GCA_945861255.1 Candidatus Sulfopaludibacter sp. SbA3 | reverse complement strand
GTCACATTCACCAACAAAGCCGCCGAGGAAATGCGCGGGCGCGTGCGATCACTGGTTGCGAAATCCGGAGCGAGCGCCGCGCCTGAAGCGCTTCCCACGGTGGCGACGTTCCACTCCTTTTGCGTCCGCCTATTGCGCCGGGAAGGCGCGCCGCTCGCGCAGATCCGTCCCGGCTTCACGCAGATGTTCACCATCTACGACGACGACGATCAGATCGCGCTTCTCAAATCCGCTTACAAGGCGCTGGGCCTGGACGACAAGTTCATGCAGCATCGCGCCGCGCTTTCGCGCATCAGCAACGCCAAGAGCCACAAGCAGTCGCCTGAAGATATGGCGCGCGCCGCCACTGACCCCACGATGACGCGCCTGGCCACGGTGTATGAGCGCTATGAGGCGCGGCTGCGCGAATCGAACGCGCTCGATTTCGACGATCTTCTATTGCAGGCGGTCAACCTCCTGCGCCACGACGACGCCACGCGCGAGCGGCAGAACCAGCGCTACGAATTCCTGATGGTGGACGAGTATCAGGACACCAACCGCAGCCAGTATGAACTGATGCGCCTGCTCACCGGCCAGCGCCAGAACGTATGCGTGGTGGGCGACGAGGATCAATCCATTTACGGCTGGCGTGGCGCCAACATCCGCAATATTCTGGACTTTGAGCGCGACTTCCCCGGCGCGCTGACCATCCGCCTGGAACAGAATTACCGCTCCACGCAAACCATTCTTGAAGCGGCCAACCGCGTGGTTTCCAACAATACCGAGCGCATCGGGAAGAATCTGTGGACGGAAGCGGGCGCGGGCGAAAAAGTCACGCTGTATGAAGCGCCGGATTCGGAAAACGAAGCGCTGTGGATCGCGGACACCATTGAGAACCGGTTGACGCGCAATCCGGCGGAGCGCGTGGCCGTGCTGTACCGGACCAATTCGCAATCGCGCCAGATTGAAGAAGCGCTGCGGCGCTACGGGCGCAAATACGTTGTGGTGGGCGGCTTCAGCTTCTACCAGCGCGCCGAGGTGAAGGATATTCTGGCGTATTTGAAAGTGCTGGTGAGCCCCAACGATTCCATCAGCCTGCTGCGGATCGTCAACACTCCGGCGCGCGGCATCGGCCGCACCACCATGGAGCAGGTGGAGCACTGCGCGCTCGAACGCCAGGTTTCGCTGTGGACCGCGCTTGAGGCTCTGCTTGCCGAACGCGCGTTTTCAGCGCGCGCGGAGACTGCCTTGGCGGCGTTTCACCGCATGATGACGGAAATCACGGGACAGCTCGAAGCGCGGCCGGTGACCGAAACGCTCACCGAGTTGTTGGAGCGCACGGGGTATCGCAAGATGCTGGAAGACGAAGGCACCGAAGACGCCCGCCAACGTCTGGCCAACCTCGACGAATTGCTGAACGCCGCCGCCGACGCAGCCGGGCGAGGTGAAAGCATCCGCGATTTTCTGGACCACGCCGCCTTGGTTTCCGACGCCGATTCGGCGGATTCGCGCGTCCCTGTGTCGCTGTTGACCATGCATAACGCCAAGGGACTGGAGTTTCCGGTGGTGTTCATCGCGGGGATGGAAGAGGGTTTGTTCCCGCACAGCCGCTCGCTCGATTCGGAAGGGTCGATGGAGGAGGAGCGGCGTCTGTGCTACGTGGGCATGACCCGGGCGGAAAAGAAACTCTACTTGAGCTGGGCGCGTTACCGCCGCCGGTTCGGCGGAGGCGCGCCGGAGGCGTCCATCCATTCGCGTTTTCTGAAAGAAGTTCCGCGCGAGCTGCTGGACCCTGTGCGCGGAGACCTGCCGCGCGCCCGCGACGTGGATTTATATTCGGAACAATACGAAGTCCGCGAAACCGCGCGCCGGAACCTTTATACTGGAAAGACTTATAACTCGGCCGAGAATATTAAGCAGTATTTCGCGGAGCGTTCGGCCGAGCCCGCGGGCGTGGCTGCGAACACAGCGCTGCCCACGGGGTCGGCGCATGATGCATCCCGTCCGGCGGTGGCCGCCCAGCCCGCGCCGTTGATGGCCGTCAAGAAACCGGGCGTGAAAAAGCTGGGGCCGGGTTCGAGCGTGGACCACGCCAAGTATGGGCGCGGCACGGTATTGCGTCTGGAAGGTTCAGGCGAGGACTCCAAACTGACGGTGAGTTTCCCCGGCTACGGGTTGAAGAAGTTAATCGCGAAATACGCAGGGATCAAGGTGGAATGAATACCAAGAACGTAACCGACACAACAGAACGTAAGAAGCTGAAGCGCGCCGCGCGCAAGAAAGCGGCGCCCAAGGCCAAACGCGCCGCCGACGTGGCGCGCGGGTCGACCAAGCGCAAGGTCAAGAAGATGGTCAAGGGTCAGTCGAAGCGGTAGAACGGTCCGTCAGCGAATTTCCGCTGCAGCCGGTCGCGCCCGCACCCTCGCAGTCGCGGCTCAGAGCTTGTTGCTGAGCCGCGAAATTGAGAGGCCATCCAGTGCCGGGCGGCGCTATCTGCAAACGGAACGTGCTTAAGGCTCGTTGACGTGTATAAGGGGTTGGGTGCAATGGACGCACCGATCCGGTAGAAATTGCACGTAGCGGAGTCGCGCGGAGCAGTGCCGCCTTTATTTTTTAATCATGTGCACTGGCCACGCCTTCTGGCCTGGGAATTGCTGATTCCCGGTAGGAGATTCGTGTCCCCATGCGACTTCGAGTCTTGAATCCGCGGCCGCCGGATTCAAGAACGAAGGCCAGTTCATCGCCACGCTGCATGTAGCCAAGAATCTGGATATACCCTTCGCGGAACTTAAGGATCGGGTGACGGCAGGGCAATCGTTGGGCGCGGCGATTCACGACCTGAAGCCGGCCCTGCCGCCCCAAGACATTGAGGCCGGCGTCGGCAGCGCGGAAAAACAAGCCAAGGCGCTGCGGTAATCCGCGCGTGTGATTTCGGCACCGGCCTGTCGTACACTCGGCACCGGCCTGTCGTACACTCGGCATATGCTGCGCGCACTTCTCCTCGCAACGCTTCCGGCGATACTTTCCGCCGCCGAACTGACCATCGACCACGTCACCATGGCGGGACCGGACTTGAAGAAGATGCAGGCCGATCTCGCCACCCTTGGAATCCGCAGCGAATATGGTGGCCCGCACAGCAACCGCGCAACGGAGATGGCGATCACCAGTTTCCCGGACGGATCATACCTGGAATTGATCGCGCCGCAGCCCACTGCCGATCCCAAGGCGCTGGCTGAGCACTATTGGTCCGCGAAGATGAAGGCCGGCGCGGGACCCTCGGCCTGGGCCGTGCGCTCGGCCGACGCGGCAGTGGAGGTGAAGCGGCTGCAAACGGCCGGCATGACGACAGGCGCGCTTACGCGCAGCGGGCGCACGCGGCCGGATGGAGTGAAGTTGGATTGGGAAACGGCGACTGTGGGTCCCGGACCCAACGGCGTTTTCTTCCCGTTCCTGATTCGCGATTTCACCCCGCGCGAGCGCCGTGCGTTCCCTTCCGGCAAGCCCACCACCAGCGACTTCGAGGGAATCGGGAAAGTAGTGATTGCGGTGCGGGACTTGAACGCGGCGGTGGCGCGTTATCGCAAAGCGTACGGGTTGGCGGAGCCGGTCCGGCAAGCGGATGCAGGCTTCGGCGGACAATTGGCGATGTTCCCGGGCACTCCAGTGGTGCTGGCCGGGCCACTCCCGAATGCGAAGTCCTGGCTGACGGAGCGCATTCAACTCCTTGGTGAAGGCCCATGTGCGTTCATCCTGCGTGGACGCAATGTATCGGCATACAAACCGGTCTCGAAATCCCGCTGGTTCGGTAACGAAATCTCCTGGCTGAAGGCCACCACGTTGGGCTACGAATAAACCGGGGGATGGCGCGAGACGTCTTGTCCGTGGCACCGTCCGGTCTTGCTCACAGGACTACGCGATGGATGGCCCGCCGATTGGTGCGCAGGAAAAAGTCGTGATCGGACCAGACCATCGAAACATCATTCATGACTGCTACCTCGACGGCCCAACCGTGGCACGACGTGAGGCAAGGAATGGTGATCAACCACTCACGCTCCTCCTTTTCTTGTCGACGGGCGACAGCAGCGAACTCGACCTGACCGGCCTGTTAGTCGCAATTCTTGCGTCGTGCCTATCCGTTGTGAATTTCACGAACTTCTTTTCGTCTCAATGCTTTTGGGGTGGTCGGACGATCCATTGGTGTTGGCGCATCATGGCGTTTGCGAAGCTTTCCTTCTTTTTGCCGAGGATGAGGCCGTGTGCTGGGTCGTTGGGCGGGGCGTTGTCCTTCACGATCGGATGCTTGTGTTGGCGAACATGGCCTGCGGTTATGGCGGTGAGGTATTCGTCTGGGTAGTTGGTGAGGGTGTCTTTGGGTGGGCGTCCCTGTTGGATCATAAGTGATTCAATGTTGACGGAGAGTTCCGTCGTCTTGAAAGCTGCGGACGTGGGGCGTTGGGTGCCATCCGGCTCCGTAAAGAGTTGCCGCCGCGGCACGCGACGGAAGAGGCGGTCATCGTCGAGTATGGTGAGGTCGTCCTGTCGGGCGTCTTCAGCCATTGTTTTGGCACGCTTATTTGACTCGGCCGATCAAGTCTTGTACGTGGGCGTAGTTGGGTTCAAGATCGCCCTCTTGTTCCTCATTCGTTCGGCGGTTGAAGTAGTAGAAGGTCGGGTTGTCATCTGCACTGACGACTATTTCTAAATCGACAGTGTTGTGGTGCCATTCTGCTTGTACGCCCCCGTCCGTCAACGGTGTGATGAGGGGTGGTCGGGAGTCGTCGTACATCAAGTCCGACAGAATGTTGAGGAGTTTCACGACGTGTGTCTGGCTGGTTGGTTTGGCGTGGTACGTGTCCCACCCAGGGGTTGATCCCCATCGCTCGGCGAGCGACTGCAAGACCGGTTTGGCCCATCGGGGCAGCCCCTCGCCAACACTGTTATACGTCAATTCCACTTGTCCACCGTCAATCGGGAGTCGAATCGTGACTCTACGTGGCTGTATCGAAATGGTTGATCGGCGTTCTTGTTGCGCAAACGCGTCGGCCCACTGAGTGGCACTCGCAAGCACTTGCTCGTGTTGCGGAGCATAGACGTCGGTGCGGTGGGTTGCCGCCATCGGCATGCTATTTTTTCCTCCAGATGTCGTGCATGTGACGCGTTGTTAGTTGCTCGAACGTGCGGACGATCCATTGTCTGCCGATGTCAAAGAAATCGAAGCCAGTTCCACACATCCCGCGAGCCGTGAGGTTCATCACGTACATCGGCTGATTATCGGTCGTTCTCAGAGCGGGTTGGATGTCGACGTGTAATCGCCCAATGGGCGTTTGGTCCGCTCTGATCGTGAAGCGCGCGTGGACGCGGCAGTCGTCGGTGCGTCCTGGTATGGGATCGGGTGTTGGTTCCCAAAACGTGAAGATGCGATGGAGTTCGTCGAAGGTTTCCCAGCCGTGCCCGCTCACTATGTGGTTGACGTACGTCACTTCGCACTGGTTCACGTTGACCGTGCCGAGGTTCTCCTCGGCGAGGAATGCTTGGAATTCATAAAAGTCGCGTTGGAACGCGGGTTTGATGATGGGTTCGTAATGTGGGTAGTGATCCTTGTCCGCGGCCTTGCGCCAGTTCTTGATGAATCGATCTCTTTGGACCTGAATCATTTCGGTGCCGGCCGTATTAAGAAGCCAGAGGCGCGGCATTTCCGGTGTTTCCGTCGCCTCGAATTGCAAGTTCCCTCCACGGCCAAGTGGCTCTGGAAATCGCTCGAACACTTGTGGCAGGGGCGGCCGTTCTTCCGTTTTGGGGAAACGATCCTTCACTCTCCGCCAGAGAAGACCCAGATGGACGGTTTGCATAGCAGAGAGCTTGTCAAATTGAAGCGACAAAACTGTCTCGACGACAGGTGGGTTGTCGAAATCCGCGAGATGGA
>CAMAUG010000250.1 GCA_945861255.1 Candidatus Sulfopaludibacter sp. SbA3 | reverse complement strand
AGCCGCAAGCGACTTCCCAGACGAACGTTTTTGCGGGGCGTAGGGGTGACCGTAGCTCTGCCGTGGCTGGACGCCATGGTGCCGGCATTCGCGGCCCCTACCGAGGAGAAGCCGCCGGTCCGGCTGGTCTTCGTGTATGTGCCGAACGGCATGATTATCGAGGACTGGAAACCCAAGGGCGTCGGGAAGAACTATGAGTTTACGCGCATCCTGAAGCCGCTGGAGCCGTTCCGCGAAGACATGCTGGTGCTGACCGGGTTGGCCCACCGCAACGGCACCATCGCTCCCGGCGATCACGCCGCCGCCAGCGCTACTTATCTGACGGGGGTCGCGCCCAAGCGAACCACCGGCGCCGACGTGCAGTTGGGCATCTCCGTGGATCAGGTTGCCGCGAATGCGATCGGGTCCAAGACGCGTCTGCCTTCTCTGGAACTCGGCTGCGAGGCGGCGCCCTCGGTGGGTTCCTGCGACGGCGGTTTCGGTTGCGCCTATGTGAACAATCTGAACTGGCGCAACGCCACCACTCCCATCGCTCCGGAAACCAATCCGCGCGCGGTATTCGAGCGGCTGTACGGAGGCCTGGATACGGACCCCGATCCGAAAGTAAGAGAGCGGCTTAACGAGAACCGGAAGAGCATGCTTGATTACATCAACGATCAAACCCGGCGTCTGGCCGGCACGCTGGGTCCGGCGGATCGCCATAAAGTTGACGAGTATCTCACCTCACTCCGTGATATCGAGAAACGGATCGTGCGCGTGGAAGCGGAAAATGGTAACGAGTTAACGCCCCAAATTGAAAAGCCCCTGGGAGTCCCCACCGGTTTCGTGGAACACGCCAGGCTCATGAACGATCTGCTGCTGGTGGCGTTGCAGGCCGACATCACCCGGGTGGCGACGCTGATGTATGCCCGGGAGAGCAGCTCCAGAGCCTACCCCGAGCTCGGGTTCGCCGACGCGCACCACCCGTTGACGCATCACCGCAACCGGGAGGAATTGATCGAGAAGGTCAAAAAGATCGAATGCCACCAGATGGAGCAGTTCGCCCACTTCGTCAAGAATCTCAAGGCGGCGAAGGAGGGAGACGGAACCCTGCTGGACCATTCGATGGTCGTCTACGGCAGTTCCATGAGCGATCCCAACCGGCACATTCATGCGGACGTGCCGTGCGTGCTGCTGGGCCGCGGCGATGGCGCCCTGAAACCAGGGCGGCATGTGGTCTATCCCGAGACGCCGCAAACGAACCTGTGGCTCGCGTTGCTGGAGCGGATGGGCGTGCAGGCGGAAACGCTGGGCGATAGCACCGGGAAAGTGGAACATCTGACCGATATCTGAGCGCGCGCCCGTCCCGCATCCGTAACCGGACGCATTTCCGTTCCCCGGTAGGCTCGGTTAGCAGGGGAAGTCAGTCACAGGGAAGTCGGCCGCAGCGGTCCTCAGAGATCATCAGGTTTTAAGCCCGTCCGCTTGGCGATACGAGCCAACATCCTCGGTCCTATTTCGTCTTGATCGTGAAAGGAGAACTCGTAGTTCGGCCAATTCGGATGGACCAGTAGGCGATGGGAGCCCCGTTGGCGCTTCACCTGCCAGCCAGCTCTTTCCAGCGCCGCGAGGACACGGCGTGCCTTAGTGGATGGCCAACTGCTCATCTGGAATCGAGAAGGAAACGGCGAGCGCTGAAGATGGCATTTCACCGTGAGCAATACGGTCCGCAATCACCTCGATCGCGAGCCGTTCGGTGTTGCTGATGGCCTCGTCACGCGTCTGGCCGTAGCACATTACACCGGGCAGTTCCAAAGCTTCGGCGATCCACCGTCCGTCGTCTTCACGGTCCAGCTCAATCGTCAGTTTCACTCCTCCATCATAGCCTTCCAGGAACTGGCGAGTCGCCCAACCGTCCGGTTCGCGAAATGACAGCACTGCCCGCGCCTACGGAATTTTTCGCCCAAAACTCTTGCATTCTCCTTTTCTTCGCCGTACAATGCTGACATGGCCCTCACCAAACGCCAGAAAGAGTTCCTGGACTTCCTTGCGGGGTTCCTGGAGAAGAAGGGCTACAGTCCCAGCTATGAGGAAATCGCTGAAGGGTTGGATTTGGCTTCTCTTGCCACGGTGCACAAGCACGTTCAGGCGCTGGAATCCAAGGACTACTTGAAGCGCGGCTTTAACCAGAGCCGCTCGCTCGAAATCACGCGCAAGTATTACGACGAGGAACGCCGGCACAAGCAGGCTCCGGCGCCCATCGGGGTTCCACTGCTGGGGCGGATCGCGGCGGGCGCGCCTGTCGAGGCCATCGCGGGGGAAGACACGCTGAATTTCGCCGATTTCGCGGGCGATCCGGATACTTACGCGCTGAAGGTTCGCGGCGAATCCATGATTGAAGACCACATCTGCGACGGCGATTACGTGTTGATCGAGAAAACCGTGCATGTCCGCAACGGCGACATTGTGGTGGCGTTGGTCGATGGATACGAGACTACGCTCAAGCGTTTCTATAACGAGGGAGACTCGGTGCGGCTCCAGCCCGCGAATGCGGCCATGAAGCCGATTCTGGTGCCGAAGAAGGGTGTGCAGGTGCAAGGCAAACTGCTGGCCGTGCTGCGCAAGTACTGAACGGGCCAGGCAACTAGACCGGGATGCCGATGCGCCACAAACCGTAAGCGATGGCTTGGCGGACGTACAACCATTGCTGGCGCCAATCCTCGCGCACTTCCGCCGGCCGCGGAGACCCGTAGACGTCCATTCCCCGGAACTCCAGCATCTTTTTTACCCGGTAAATGTGGTAGCCATCGCTGACCACGATGCAGGATTTCAGATCCAGGCGCTGCATAATCTCCGCCGCCGCCACGGTGCTTTCCACGGTGCTGGAACCTTGCGTTTCACTGATGATCGCCTCGGCCGGCACGCCGCGGCGGCTGAGGTAAGCGCGGCCCACTTCAGCTTCGGTGAACGTGGGATCGCCGCCGGCGCCGCCGGTGGTCAAAATGCGCGGGGCCAGGCCTTGGTGATATAAAAACAGGGCGTGATTTAGGCGCGCTTCCAGCACCGGCGACGGACGTCCCCGGTATTCGGCCGCGCCCAGGACGACAATCACATCCGCGGGCCGCTCCACGCCCTCCGTCGATTGCGCACGAATTTCGCCAGCGATCACCGCGATTTGCCAGGCCAGAGCCGCGACCGCTAATGCCATCCCGGCGGCGAGGAAGAGCCAACGGTTGTGGGAGCGGAACTTCATCTGCGCGTGTTCATCTTTCCGGAAGCCTTGTGCATCATGCTGGCCAGACGCCATGTGCGCTATGCTGGGCGTTCAGAATTATTGTAGTGGACTCCCTCAGCGATCAAAACCCGCTTATCAAGCAAATCCGGCGCGCCGTGTCGCGCGGGACTCTCACGGAGGACGGCTACGCCATCGCCGAAGGTACCCATTTGCTGGAGGAGGCCATCGCGGCGAAATGTGAAATCCGGGCCGTGATTGTGGCCGAATCCGCGCAGGCGCGCCTTGCGATGCTCCTCGCTGAAGCCGCACGCGGCGCAAGTGCGAAGCCTGGGCTCTCGCCGTCGCCGGTTCCCGCCGAAGCCGCTTACAGCAGGGAGCGGACGACCAGATCAGCGCGGACGCAGGCTTCACGGGCCGCTCTCCCGGAGGCACGCGTGGTCACCGACAAAACGTTTCGCGATCTGTCTTCGACGAATACGCCGCAAGGCGTCATCACACTGGTGCGGCCACCGGAGTGGCCGGCGGCGCGGATGCTGGGACCGAGCGCGTTGGTGATCGTACTAGATGGATTGCAGGATCCCGGGAACGCCGGCGCGATCCTGCGCGCGGCAGAGGCGTTCGGCGCAAGCGGCGTGGTATTTCTGAAGGGCACGGTGAACCCATACAATCCCAAGTGCTTGCGAGGCTCGGCGGGCTCGGTGTTCCGGGTTCCCATAGCCACGGAACTGAACCTGGCGGGTCTGGCGGTGTATGCCGCGATGCCGCGTGCGGCAAAGGCGGTCAGTGAGGCCGATTTCCGCGTACCGTGCGCGATTGTGATCGGAAGCGAGAGCCACGGAGTGCATCCGGAAATGGCGGCGGGCGCCACAGGTGTGCGGATTGAGACTGCCGGGGTGGAATCGCTCAACGCAGCGGTGGCCGCCGGCATCTTCCTCTATGAAGCCCGGAGGCAGCGAACACCGTGAGCCTCTTCGACATCACTCCGCCGCAACCGGGAGACCAGGGAAGCTCCAAGCGCCCTCTGGCGGAGCGAATGCGGCCGGAGCGCCTTGAGGACTTCGTGGGCCAGCAGCACATCATGGGTCCCGGCAAGCCCCTGCGCGCGCAGATCGAACGCGATGAGTTGCAATCGCTGATCTTGTGGGGGCCTCCGGGCGTCGGCAAAACCACGCTCGCCAAGTTGATCGCCCGTCTGACGCGCTGCGATTTCATACCGTTCAGCGCTGTGTTGAGCGGCATCAAGGAGATCAAGGCGGTGATGATGGAGGCTGAGCGCACGCGCCGCCTTGGCCGCCGGACCGTGCTGTTCGTGGATGAAATCCACCGCTTCAACAAAGCGCAGCAGGACGCGTTTCTGCCGTATGTGGAGCGCGGCGATGTGATCCTGATAGGCGCAACCACGGAGAATCCGTCGTTCGAAGTGGTGTCCGCGCTACTCTCTCGCACCAAGGTCTACGCCCTGCAGGCGCTCTCGGTGTTGGAGATCGTCACGCTGTTGGAACGCGCGCTGAAGACGCTGGAGTTGACCGCGCCGGGCAACCTGTTGGAGCAGATCGCCGTATATTCCAACGGCGATGCGCGCGCCGCTTATAACATTCTGGAACTTGCATCCTCGGTGGCTCAAAGCGGTGTCGTGGACGCCGCGGCGGTGGAAGCCGTCACTGGCCGCAAGACGCTGCTTTACGACAAGTCCGGCGAACAGCACTTCAACTTGATTTCGGCGCTGCACAAGAGCGTGCGGTCCTCCGATCCCGACGCCGCGTTGTATTGGTTGGCCCGAATGTTGGAGGCGGGCGAGGACCGCTTATACATCGCGCGCCGTTTGATGCGGATGGCTATTGAGGACATCGGTCTGGCCGATCCGCGCGCCTTGGAGCAGGCCGTGGCGGCGCAGCAGGCCGTGCACTTCCTGGGAACTCCCGAAGGAGATCAGGCGCTGGCGCAAGTGGCTATCTATCTTTCAGTCGCGCCGAAGTCCGACGCTTCCTACCGGGCCTTGAACGCCGCACGCGAGACCGCCGCCCACCAGATCTCCGAGCCCGTTCCGATGCAGCTTCGCAACGCTCCCACGCGCCCCATGAAGGAGTGGGGGTACGGCGAGGGCTACCAGCATGCGCACCAGTTCGAGGACGCCCTCAACGCCATGGAGTGCCTGCCGGACCGTTTGCGGGGGACGCGGTTCTCTCAGCCTACCAACCGGGGCCTGGAACAGCGCATCGCGTTGCGTTTAGAGGAGATCCGCGCGCGAAAGCCCGTAGTACCGGAGCAGCCATAGGCATCTGGTACCGCCCGTGGGGCTCGTTGTACTACTCGAAAATAAGCCGGCGCTGCTATTGGCTGGCGCCGCTGCGGGCGGCATAATTGGTCCATCGAAGCAAAGGAACTCAGTGACCAAACACGACTCAAACAACCGGCGCCATACGGACCGCTTCCCCATCGAAAGGGAGGTGCGATACAAGGTTGTCAGCAAGCGGGGTGGTGAGGAAACCGGCGAAGGCAAGACCCTGAATATTTCGAGCGGCGGCGTGTATTTCACGACGGAGCATTTGCTGGTTCCCGGCAAGCGCTTGGAACTCTCGATCAGTTGGCCCGCGCAGCTCAATGAAAAATGCGCTCTGAAGCTGGTTGCATCCGGTCGCGTGGTCCGCTTCAGCGAAGGCCGTGTGGCGCTGGAAATCCTGCACTATGAGTTTCGCACGCAGTCGGCGCCTGCGTCCTCCAAGACA
>CAMAUG010000249.1 GCA_945861255.1 Candidatus Sulfopaludibacter sp. SbA3 | reverse complement strand
CAACGCGCGAACATTCATGGGGTGGAAGCCAAGCTGGAGGTGCCGCGATGGGGGCCCTTTTCCGGCTTCCTGAGCTATTCGAACATGGTAGCGACGGGTCACCTTCCGGTGGCCGGTGGACTGTTTCTGGGCGACGAGGCGGGCGAGGTGATTCTCCAAGAGGGTGCATTCCCCGTGACGCAAGATCAGCGCAATACGTTTCGCGGGCGGTTCCGCGTGCAGCCTCACCGCCGGTTCTGGTTCGCGCTGGGAAGCAGCTACAACAGCGGCCTCCCGTTTGAGATCGAGGGTGTGAGCGACCTTGGTTTCATCGCACGCCAGTACGGCCCCTCCATCCTGAGCAAGGTCAATTTCGAGCGCGGCCGTGTGCGCCCCGCGGCCTCCTTCGACCTTTCGGCGGGCGTCGAGTTATACAATGCCGACCGCAAGAGTCTGCGGTTGCAGGCAGATGCGTTGAACGTCTTCGACCGGTTGAACGTGATCAACTTCTCCGGCGCGCTCTCCGGCACGGCGGTGCAAGCGGGGCGAAACTTCGCGGTGCGGCTGAACGCATCGTTCTAGGCTGATACACTATGATGCTGTTCGTGATGCTATGATGTATCCATGAAACCGGTTGCCGGACGTCATCCCAAGCTAACCCGCAGGACGACTCTCACGCTTCCCGCCGATTCTCTCCTTCAGGCGGAAAAGCTCGCCCGCGCGCGGCATCTCAACTTGAGCGCGGTCGTCGCCGAAGCCCTTGCGGAAGGATTGCGCATCACCGGAGCGGCCGCGCGCGGCGCCGCGGTATTGAAGAACTATGAGCGGGCGTTCGCCGGTTTCTCTGAGAGTGAACTGATGCTTCTCGATGGAATCGTCATGGAGCCGAAGAAGGCGCGATCGAAGAGGAAGCGTTAGCGGATGCCGGAACCCGGCGCGGGACCCTTTTTGTTCGATGCCAGCGCTGAACGATGGTTGACACAGCCCCGCTCACCGGAGGCGCGGCTGTGGTGGCGCGCATACCAGTTCACGCACGTTGTCCACGTCTCCGCGATTACGGTTCTGGAGCGCCTGAAAGGCTACGCATTGTTGTCGCGGCGGGCACTGGATGCGGAGCGCCACGCATCCATCGCGGCCGCGCGTACCGCCTACTTGCGGACGCTGGGCCACGTCTGGCCGGTGGACACGCCTGTCGCGAGGGTAGCCGCCGAACTGATGGCGTTGTTGCCTCATCCGCCGAGCCCAGCGAAACAATCGCACCGGGAAGCGGAATCCCGTGCCGAGCGGCTGGCCCGCTGGCGCTTTGACATCGTGATTGCCGCCACCGCGCTTCTGGCGCGGCTTCCGCTGATCCACAACAACGCGGCGGACTTCGAAACCATCCGCCGCTCAATCGAGATGCACCCGGAGTTATTTCCCGGTCTGGGACCGCTTCAGTTGTGGTGTTGCGCTGCATTGGACTAGACGGCGGAACCCGCGGTTTCAGGCCGCGCAGGACGATACGCACGAGAGGCGCTTGGCCTCCGTGCGACAATGGAAGTTCCCCTCCCAACAGAATGTCCAACAACTCCATCCGTAACATCGCCATCATTGCGCACGTAGACCACGGCAAGACCACGCTGGTGGACGCCATGCTCCGGCAGAGCGGAATTTTCCGTGAAAACGAAGAAGTCGCGGAGCGCGTGATGGATTCGAACGATCTGGAGCGCGAACGCGGTATCACAATTCTGGCGAAGGCCACCGGCGTGCGCTACGGCGACGTCAAGATCAATATCATCGACACGCCCGGCCATAGCGACTTCGGCGGCGAAGTGGAGCGTGCGCTGAAAATCGTGGATGGCGTGATGCTGTTGGTGGACGCCAGCGAAGGCCCGCTGCCGCAAACGCGCTACGTGTTAATGAAAGCGCTCGAAGCGCGGCTTCCGCAGATCGTCGTCATCAACAAGATCGACCGCCCGGACGCGCGCATTCCGGAAGTGCTGGACGAAATTTATGATTTGTTCATCGATCTGGACGCCACCGAGGACCAGCTCGGCTTCCCGGTGATCTACACGAACGGCAGGGCCGGCATCGCCAAGCTCAAGCCGGAAGACGAAAGCACCACCTTGCGGCCTCTGTTTGAGGCGATTGTTCAGCACATTCCTCCGGCGCCGGGCGATCCCGATGGCATCTTGCAACTACTGGTGGCGAATCTCGACTATAGCGACTACCTGGGACGGCTGGCGATCGGCCGTGTGTTCAATGGAACGCTACGGCATGGCGATGAAGTGGCCATTGCCAAGCTGGATGGCACGTTTCACAAGACCAAGATCACCAAGCTGTACTCGTTTGAAGGCCTCAAGCGCGTGAATGAGACCATCGGGCGGTCCGGCGACATTCTGGCGATCGCGGGCGTGGAGGGGATCACCATCGGCGAGACGTTGACCAGCGTCGAAACGCCGAAGCCCTTGGCGCATATCCAGATTGATGAGCCCACCATCGCGATGACGTTCACCATCAACACGTCCCCGTTCGCGGGTCGCGAGGGCCAGTACGTCACGTCGCGGAATTTGCGTGACCGGCTGGATAAAGAACTGTTGACCAACGTATCCATCAAAGTGGAGGAAGCCGGCGGCCCGGACGCATTCAAGGTGATGGGCCGCGGCGAATTGCAGTTGGCGATCCTCATTGAAATGATGCGGCGCGAAGGGTTTGAGCTGGCCGTGGGCAAGCCGGAGATCCTCACGCGTACCATGGACGGCAAGCTGTGCGAACCGGTGGAACTGCTGGTGATCGATTGCCCGGAGATGTTCGTCGGCGTGGTGATTGAGAAGCTGGGATCGCGCAAGGGTAAGATGGCGAAGATGGTGAACCACGGCACCGGGCGCGTGCGTCTGGAATTTCACATTCCCTCGCGCGGGTTGATTGGGTTGCGCAGTGAGATGATGACGGATACCAAGGGCACGGCCATCATGAACTCCCTGTTCCATGGTTACATCGAGTGGCAGGGTGAGATTCCGACGCGTCCCACGGGTTCGCTGGTGGCGGACAGGGCGGGGAAGACCACGGGCTTCGCGCTCTTCAATCTGCAGGAACGCGGTGATATGTTCGTGAGCGCGGGCCTGGAAGTGTATGAGGGCATGATCGTGGGCGAGAACGCCCGCGACGCCGACCTGGACGTGAACATCGTCAAGGAAAAGAAGCTCACCAACATGCGCGCCTCCAGCGCTGACGAAGCCATTCGGCTGGTGCCGCCCCGGCTGCTCAATCTGGAACAAGCCATCGAATTCATCCGCGACGATGAACTGGTGGAAGTGACGCCGCAATCCATCCGTCTGCGTAAGAAGGTCTTGAAAAGGAACCAGCGTTAGGGGATGTAAACTACCGCTGGAATCGCGCGAACCATTCGAGAACTCGTTCGCGAAATTCCGCGCGGCTTGTCGCGTACGCGCCGCAATGTGGCGCACCCGGAACCAACCAAAGTGAAGCACTCGAATTCGCAGCGGCTAATCTGCGCGAATGCCACGGGGGAGTCTCCGTGTCGTCGGTTCCGTGAATGAGAAGTATCGGAGTCCGTGTTTCAGCCATGCTCGCGAGCGGCGAGGCTGAGGCAAGATCGATTCCATACCGTAGCTTGGCAAAGGCCGAAGCGCCGCGCACGAATATTTCGGAAATTGGGTTATGTAGCCAATGCGGCAGGCCCAGCGTCCTTCCAACTCTGTAGTCTGCAATCGACATAAGAGTTGAATACGACGACTCGGCTGCAATCGCGCTGAAATCGGACGTGAGCGCCGCCGCTTGAATCAAGACCGCAGCACCCATGGATTCACCCATACCAAACACGGTACGGCATCCGCTCAAGTGCAGGAAGCGCAGCCAATCCAGCACGTCCAGTTTCTCCTGCAGTCCATAGGTAACCAGTTCACCGCCGCTGCTTCCGTGCGCGCGGCTATCGGGCATCAGAATGGAATAGCCCGCATCCGTAAACAGGGAAGCGAATCCCGCGCTTCCGGATTTAGAATCCCCGATACCGTGCAGTACCATTACGCAATTGTCTTGCTGCTTCGGTTGCGCGGAAAACCAGGCGGCAAGAATCACTCCGTCGTGGGCGCGAACGGTTACGTTCGACCATGGGGCGCCGCCGCGTGGAAACGGATTCGGCGAAATTGTTTCGGCTGGTTTGGCGACGTGGAGCGTCGCATTGCAGAGGATGACCGAACCGGCGACCAGCCCGCCGATGAGGCTGATCGCCGCACCGCGAATGACCAACCATCCCAGGACGCGCCGCGACATCATGAAATAACAGACGCAATCCGGGGAGCAATTGTTCCGGCGAGCCGGACCGGATCCCGTTCGCCTGAGCAAGTGCTAAGCTCAGCGGAATGGCCTACGACTTGGTGTTGGCAGATCGGATTCGGGTGGTTCTAGGGCGCCTGGGCGACTTCTCCGAACGAAAGATGTTCGGCGGCCTATGTTTCCTGGTGAAAGGGCACATGGTTTGCGGCATCGTGAAGTGCGATTTGATGCTGCGCCTTACCCCGGAAGCCGTGACGGCTGCGCTCCACGAACCACACACCAGACCGATGGATTTCACCGGAAAGCCGATGAAGTCCATGATCTACGTTGAGGCCGACGGCATCTCATCGGATTCTTCGCTCGAAAGATGGGTGCGGTCCGCCGAACAGGTAGCGCGAGCCCTGCCCAGCAAGATTGGGAAGTCGCGCGAACCGTCAAGAAAGGCACGGAAAGCGTCCCGCCCTTTGGGGTGAAACGCTGAGTGCTGGCAGGGTTGCCCACTGCGACGGGGTGACGAAGTCAGCCGAACTTCGACACATAAACGCCCCATTCGTTGAAGTGGCCGCTTTCCGATTCCGTCCGAGTGGTCGGGTACACGGAAGTCATTTATCGGGTCCGGAGAGCTGTTCGGGCTTTGGGGCCGCTGTGAGCTGAGTGGCGACAGTACGACTATGTTGGCAGTCCAGGAAGCGGCCTGTACTTGAGTCAGATGGCCTTTGGAAGCCTCTGACCTCAACTCCTCTGGCCTCAACCATAGATCATGAATTCCAGCAGATTGCCGTCGGGGTCGCGGACGTAGACGCTGGAGCCTTCCAGGCTGCCGCCTTTGCGTCCGCCGCGTCGGGGGGCGGGGCCGAGCTCCACCTTGGCTTTCGCGCGGCTGAGCATTGCTTCCAGGGAGGCGGGCGTGCCTTCCCAGACGAAGCAGAGGTCGCCGCACGGAGGTCTGGCGGCGGGAGCGCGCAAGGTGAACTTGCCGGGTTGCCACAGTTCCGGGCGATGGAAGTTGATCATGTTATCGCCCACGTGGACCGAGCAAATTTGCGGGCGCTCGTCGACGCGGAATCCCAGGGCGCGGTAGAAGGCGAGCATGGCCTCTGTGTTTTGCATGGGGAGAGCCACGTGATCGAAGCCGCGAATGAAGCCCGATTGCGCGGTGAGGGGCAGGGGAGAGCCTGCGGCTGCCATCGCCGCGGCCGCCAGGAATCGCCGCCGGGGCGCGCGTTGTTTTGATGAAGTGTTCATTCGAAAAATCCTCCTGCGCCGCCCGCATCCCTCACGCGAGACGTGGTTTTTCGGCGGCGGGTGTCTTCAACATCAAGGTTGCGGTCAAGCCCAGAATTGCGGCGAAGGAGAGCCACACGCCCGGCATGGCGCGATTTCCCGTGAGGTAAATCAAATACGTCGCCACCGCCGGCGTGAAGCCGCCGAAGATTCCGGTGGCCAGGCTGTACGCCAGGGAGAAGCCCGAGGTGCGCACCTTCACCGGCATGATTTCGGTAAGAAAGACCACCATTGCGCCGTTGTAGCTGCCGAAGATCATCGAGAACCACAGTCCCGTGGCCAGCAAACGGCCGAACGACGGCGCGCTGGTCAGCCACAACAGCAACGGGTAGGCCGTCAGCAGCGCTAGAACCGAAAATGTTATCAATACAGGTTTCCGTCCTACCCGATCAGACAGTGCGCCCATGACGGGCAGGAAACAGA
>CAMAUG010000248.1 GCA_945861255.1 Candidatus Sulfopaludibacter sp. SbA3 | reverse complement strand
GAACGCGTCGAAAACGGCGCGTCACTCCCCGCCCAGGACCTGGTCGCCGTCGAGGACCCGCTACAGATCCGCCTCGGCGATCGCAACATCGCCATAACCATGCGGACTCCCGGCCAGGATCGCGAGCTGGCCGCCGGTTTCCTGCTGAGTGAAGGCATCCTGCAGCGCCGCGATCAAATCGAATCCATCACCGAAGACGACCGCGGAACCGTGACCGTTATTCCGTCCCCGGAAGCCCCCATCGACTGGGACCACCTGGCCCGCAATAATTTCTATGTGACTTCAAGCTGCGGTGTGTGCGGTAAGGCCTCCATTGACGCACTCCGTTCCGCTGGCTGCGTGGCGCTGCCGCCAGGCCGGTTTCGGATCGGCGCGGTGATGCTCGCCACGCTCCCCCACAAGCTTCGCGCCGCCCAGCCCGTCTTCGAGCACACGGGCGGGCTGCACGCAGCGGGGCTCTTCAACGCCGCCGGCGAACTGCTGGAGCTGCGGGAAGACGTGGGCCGCCACAACGCCGTGGATAAACTAATCGGCGCCGCATTTCTGGAAAACCGCCTGCCTCTCAACGAGTGCGCGCTGATGCTCAGTGGACGCGTCAGTTTTGAACTGGTCCAAAAATCCGTGATGGCCGGTATCCCCGTTATCGCAGCCGTCGGAGCCCCCTCCAGCCTGGCTGTCGAAACCGCACTGCGTTTCGGGATCACACTAGTGGGCTTCCTCCGCGACGCCCGCTTCAACGTATATTCGCTTCCAGAGCGAATCTGCGGCGATTGAAGTCTATTAGTTTACCGAGAGAGTATCAACCGGCTTGGAAGGCCCTTCTAAACAGGATTAGTTTGTTCGTTCGTTGTGGGGCGGACGGCCCCGCCTCACGCGGGCCGCGCCCCGTCCGCGAACTGCGTGATGAGTTGTAGAGCGTCCCGCCACGCCATAATACAAGCATGCCCGCCGCCGCCGAGAGCACCGGCCTCATCGCCGGCCTGGAGCGTTACTTCGAGTTCGAACGCTTCGGAACCACGTGGAGAATCGAGCTCCTCGCCGGCGCCACCACGTTCATGACAATGGCCTACATTGTCTTCGTCAACCCTTCCATCCTGAAAGACACCGGCATGCCGTTCCAGGCCGTTGTCGCGGCCACCTGTTTGTGCGCGGCGTTCGGCAGCATCCTGATGGGGGTCTTCGCCCGTATTCCACTGGCGCTTGCGCCAGGGATGGGCCTGAATGCTTACTTCACATACACGGTAGTCCAAGGCATGGGGATTCCGTGGCAAACGGCTCTCGGTGCGGTGTTTCTTTCCGGCGTGGCCTTCCTGATCCTGACGCTGGCGGGAATTCGCCAGTGGATCGTCGCGGCCATTCCGCAGCAACTTCACAGCGCGGTGGCAGCGGGCATCGGCCTGTTCATCGCCATGATCGGCCTCCGCAACGCGGGCATCATCGTCGCACATCCATCGACCATGGTCGCACTGGGGAACTTGCGCGACCCGAATACGCTGCTGGCCATCGGAGGGCTGCTCGCGATCGCCGCGCTCTCGGCCTGGGGCGTGCGCGCGGCCATGCTGTTGGGCATCCTCGCCACTACCTTGGCGGGGGCAGCGTTGGGGTTGGTGAAGTGGTCGCCTGGCGTTTACCACGTCTCCGCGATCGCAGCGACCGCGGGCCAACTCGATATCCCCGCCGCGTTCAACATCGGCTTGCTTGAGATCGTCTTCGTCTTCCTGTTCGTGGATCTGTTCGACAACATCGGCACTTTGGTGGGAGTGACGAAGCAGGCGGGTTTGATGGACGCCTCGGGACGCATCCCGCGCCTTCGTAACATTCTCCTGGTCGATTCCGCCGCAACTATCGCGGGGGCGTTCGCGGGCACCTCCACGGTCACCAGCTACATCGAAAGCGCCTCGGGCGTGGCGGCCGGCGGACGCACGGGCGTTACTGCAATCGTGACGGGAATCCTGTTTGCGCTCACTCTCTTCCTTGCGCCGCTGGTGGGCGCGGTGCCCGCGGCCGCCACCGCACCAGCCCTGATTGTGGTGGGATCGCTGATGCTGGCGCACGTCGGCGAGATACCGTGGAACGACGCCTCCATCGCCATCCCCGCCTTCCTCACGCTGATCACCATCCCCCTGACCTTCAGCATCGCCAATGGCTTGGCTTTCGGCTTCACCAGCTACGCACTCTTAAGCATCGCCCGCGGCGAGCTCCGCACCACGCATTGGCTGGTGTACCTGCTGGCCGCGCTGTTCATCGCTCGCTTTGTTTACCTGGGATCAATGTAACGAAATGTTGCCCGCGCGGCAGTACCAGCACGTTGCCGCGCATATCGGGCTTCACCTCTTCGCCGTCGATTTCGACATGCGCGGGAACGCGATCCAGCAAGGCCAGAGCGCGCGCGTTGTTCTGATAACTGAATTCGATGCCGGCCACCGTGGACTTGGCGGACTTCAGGTCGCCATTAAAGTCCAGCACACGCATGGAGGGAGACTGTAGTGTTGACTCGATCACGTGTGAGCCGGCGGGCAACCATGTGACCGTATCGCTCGCGATCGGCCACGCCTTTCCGTCGACCGTCGCGGGGCCTTTCCACGGCACTCCCACGCCGCGCCGTGAATCGATCACCAGCGTCGAGCCGCTCTGCTGCACGCGCTCCACGGAGGACGCCGCCGAAGCGAGCAACCCCCAATCTCCGCGCGGAATCGAATTTTCAAAGTATACGGCCACTCGCGCAAAGGCGCCGGCCGCCATGTGTACCAACTGGAACAATTCCGTGCCGGTCTGCTGCTTGGTGGGATACACGTCCTGATAGCGCTCCACGATGTTGATATCGATCGCCAGTTTCTCCCGGGCCGGAGTCAGCGGGGCGTAGCGCGCCGCGATCTGCGGATACCGCCGCGGTCCCAGGTTCCAGATGGTGGCCGGATCCTCGATTAACAGCGTGAAATCGTGCCGCTGCAGCAGCGGCAGCACACGCGAAGTGTCGGCGCCCAGTTTCTCCCGCATGCTGGTGTCGAAGCGGTCGTCGATGTGCGTCAGCGTCAAATCCAGATACGGCTTCGCGCGCCGGATCTCTTCGATGTGCCCGATCCATTGCTCTTGCTGGCGGCGCGCCAGGTCCGCGCGATAGTCGAGGAAATTCGCCAACCCCTGCGTGTTTTTCGACCAATGCCTGGGCGATTGCGCGTCGAACAGCTCCAGCGGGTCCGTGTTTCGCCGGCTCTGAAACTCCCGGCGTACGTCCTTGTTCATCGGCGTGAAACGCGCCGCATTGTCGTGGCCCTCCAGCGATTCGAAATACAGTTCCGCCAGGTTCACCCCATCCCAATCGAATCCAGTAAGCAGGCTGCGCAGACCTTCATACACGGCCTCGGCCGTCTCCGGGTTTGAGAGATTCATCAGTTTGCGCCAGTCCAGTTGGGCGTCTTGCAGCAACGCCGTCTGCTCGCGCCACTGCGGATGATCGTTCCAGAATTGTTCGCTCACGTGCGGAAACTCCACCCACGCGTACACCAGAATCGCGTTCCGATGGCACGCCTCCATCAACCGCCGCAAGTATTCGTCGCGTTGCGCGTCGCGCTCCCAAAAGTGCCAGGCGGCCACATGCAGCGCGGCGACGCCGCCGGCCCGCCATTGCTTGGCCAGATATTCGGGATCGGCGCGCAAGCGGTAGGACGAATCGAAGAACGCCCACAAACGGCGCGAATGAAACGGCGCTTCCAGGCCGAGACTCGTCAAGGCCTGGGGAATGTACGGGAATCGTTCGTAGCCGCCATTCGGCCCCGGCGGCGCAGCGATCCACAGCACGCCACCCTCGCCGCGCCGGTACCCCGCCATCAGTGGAGCCTTCCCCCAGCGTTCCCGCGCGAAGACGCGCGCGTTCAAAGGAATGTCGAACACCGGCAGGTCCAACGGCTTTTCCCAGATGATACGCAATTCCGGCGTCAGCAGGTCCTCGACGCTCTGCGTCCGAACCTTCGGTCGGTCACTGGCTCGGAAGCCGAACGCGGCGGCCAACGGCGATTCTCCTTCCAGCACCAGCAGTGTCCCGCGCTCCACACGCCCGGCCCATTCTTCAAACGGAGCGTCCGTCCCGCGCTGCGCCACCACCACTCCAGCCGGCCCGATCGCCCCATTGACCAATCCGATGGAGGACAGCACCGCTGGCCACGACCCAGCTTCGTCTCCCAATATGTGAAACGAAAACCGTGAAGCGCCGGATGCCACGGCGGCGCACAGTAAGCAGGCCCAAACCATGGCACGCCAACCAGCATCAACGCGTGAACGCATACCAAACCCCCACTCTCAAATCGTTGAATTTCGGCCCCCGCGGATTCCCTTCCCGAATCAAATAAACTCCCTGCAATAAATCCACCGAAAACAACGCCGGCAGCGTTCCCAAACGAAAACGCATCCCAGGTCCTGTCTCCGCGAAGTTAGCCCATGACTCACGCTTCGAGTCGACGGTCGCGTTCACATTCCAATAGAACTGCGTGCGCGCTGTCTTGTACCCCAGCCGGTTCTGTGAGTACGCCAACGTGTCGCGGCCAAAACGATGCACGTAGATCAAGTCGTCGCTGGTTTCCACGTACCAGCCCGCCTCGCCGTAGGTCCTCGAAAACGCCACGCCCCCGCGATAGTCTGGCAAAGCGAGGCCGTGGGAGACCGGCGCGGGACGCAAACGAAACGCCTCTCCCGCCTCAAACCACCCACGGGCGCCCTTCCAGGCGCTTGTCGCCAGGCCCACACCCGCGATAACGCTCTGCTCGGAGAGATATTGCGGCGCGATGCCGGGACCCAGGCGAGCGGCGCTCTTCGCGTCGCCGATGAATCGCACCGACGCGTAGGGGTGCAGCCACCGGCTCACGGAGTCTCCCGGCAGCTTCATCTCCGTCTTGGCCTGCGTGTAAAGAAATAGATCGTGCCAGCGCGTGGAGAACATCGGGTAGGCCCACACCGTGGTGCGGAAGCGCTGGAACGTGGGCGCAAGACTCTTGTAGGCGCGCGCCGCCTCGGCCGCCGTCTTCGCGTCCGGACTGCGGCGCGCAAGGCCGAACCACTTGACCGCCTCGCGGTCGCTTTTCAGAATATTGTAGGTGCGCCCCAGCTTCAGCATCACGTCAAAATCCACGGGATCGGTTTCATGCGCCACCGTCAGGTATTGCAGCGCATCCTGCATATACCCTTTTTCCAGGCTCTTGTCCGCCAGTTCCTTGGCTTCGTTGGACACCCGAGCGCGCGGCGCCTCAGTGCGGCCTTCCAGTTTCTGTCGCACGCTCAAGGCCGTGCGTACGCGGTCGGCCAGTTCCTGATCTCCGCTCTTAAGAATCCGTTCGAGCAGAGGCATCGCCCCCGCCGTATCCCCGCGAGCCAGTCGCAGCAAGCCCAGCTGGGCAACCGCCAGCAGATCGTCCGGCGCGCGCCGCACCACGCCTTCGAAATGGTTCTCGGCGTCCGCCGGTCGTTCCATCGCCAGATAAAGGAACGCGAACTCACTTCGCAGCGCGACATTGCCGGGGTCCAGTGCCAGCGCCTTCTCGAATTCGTATACATAGGGATAGCGCGCGGGCAGCAGTTCGCGGGCTTGCTCGGCGGTACGCGGCTCGGCTCCGCGAGAGGCGGCGATCAACGCGGCGCCGGCTTCGTCCTCGCGCTTCAGTTCCTGCCAGACACGCCCGAGTGCCAGCAACAACTCGCGGCGCTCCGGACGCAGCCGCCACGCTTTTTCATAGTGTTCGGCGGCCAACGCGGTTTCGTCGCGCTGTTCGGCCAAACGCGCCAGTTCCTCGTGCGCGCTGAAATTGTTCGCCGAAAGCGCGACTGCTTGTTTCCACCGTTCAATGCCCTCGCGCAGAGGCCGGTCGATGTTCTCAAACGCCTGCGCCGCGGTCATATTGCCATCCAACCGCAGCCGATGGAACGTGCGCCGCGCCTCAATCGGTTTCTTAGTCTCGTAACACAGGAACGCGTATTCC
>CAMAUG010000247.1 GCA_945861255.1 Candidatus Sulfopaludibacter sp. SbA3 | reverse complement strand
TCTTGGGTGTCATTCTTCGGGCGTGTGCACTTGATGGTTCCATGGCAGTCTTATGATAGCACATCATTACATAATTATGTTAACGTAGCACTTATCTTACTTAGTATCAATATGTTGATGGTCAGCAGCACGTGTTAATAATTGTTTTTCAAGGATAATTGCAAGGCAGCCACAGGCCGATCTATGTTGGTTCTGTACAGATATATTGTAAATCTGTACGTGGAGGGTGTACAATGGCTGCAACGGCTCAAAACAATGAAAAAGTGCTCGAAGTCAATCGATCCGATCTACGGCAGCATCAAAGTAAATGGCTCAAGAAGGCCCGTGGCCAGCATGTGCTTCTCGTCAAGGCTAATGATTCGGAAGATGAAAAGATTGTACTAGATCGACAGTATTTTGATGAGATGCGCGAGAGAGTGGGGAGCCTCGTTGAAACTCTAGAGATCGCCATGGATCGCAAATTGTTCAATCAGATCTTGGCCGCAGCGGACACCCTCGAAGAAGACCTTCGCTTGGGCAAACTCCACTCGCTAGAGGATGCCTTTGCGGAGGATTAGGTGTACGTACTCAAATTTAGCGGCAATGCGGTCGCCGATGTCAAGACCATAATTCCTAAGCCTCTCAAGGGACCACTAAAAAAGGTCTTGCTTGAAGCCGTTGCGGTTGATCCTATTGGCTGCTCTCATGAACTCCACGGGGACTTAAGTGGTTATCGAAGCTTCACATGGCAGGAATACCGAATCGTTTATAGGGTCTTCAATGATCTAAAGGCAATAGCCGTGGTGGGGGTCGGTCTGCGTTCTCCCCAGTCGGCAGAGAACATCTATCGTAAGTTGGAAATGCTAGCCCGAACTGGTGAACTAGCTCAGGGAGTTTTGTTCTCCATTCGAGGGTTCACGAAGATCGCGAAGTGAGTTTCTTGGTTCATGGTTCTTGGTTCGCACTTGCCCTGGGGCTACCACATGGAGTAGTATTCAGCCTAGTCCTATGGACGGCAGGGCAACGCTGATTGCCCGAATTTAGATGGTTGGCTTCATGGTATCTTGAGCGGCATTTCGGTTCCGTCTGCTCCACCGCTGGTGGGGCTGAAGAAAGAGGAACCATGCGAAATGCTGTGCGGTTTTTCCGGTGCGCCTTTCTAGCGGCGCTCCTTTCCACCGCCGCGGTTGGTCAAATCGCCGGCGATCTGCAAATTAACGTTTTCGATGCCGGTGGCGGGGTCATCGTGGATGCCGCTGTCACCGTCACCAGTACCGCGACCGGCGCTGTCCGCGCCATGGCTACGGATAGGAATGGCTCGGCACGCATGAATCAGTTGGCGCCGGGCAGCTATTTCGTTGAGGCGACGCACTCCGGATTCGCTAGAGCGACGGCGACCACGGCTGCATCCACCGGCGCCGTGTCGGCTCTGTCCATTGGTTTGCAGGTAGCGGCCACCGCCGATCAAGTCACGGTGCTGGGCGAGGTGCCCACCATCAACACCATCAATGCGCAATTGCAGACGACGGTGGATAATGCCGCGATTCTGAGGCTGCCGGTAACGACAGCCGGTGTTTTGGCGTTGGCGGGCACGGCACCCGGCGTCACGCCCGTGCCTTCCAATAATCCATTCCTGGGGCCGGGCAGCTTCAGTTCCAATGGTGGACGCGGCCGCGGCAATAACATTACTATCGATTCGGCCAACGCCACCGATGTCAGCACAACGGGCGGAGCGGGTCTACGTACGGTTTCGACGGACGCGATCGCCGAAGTCCAGTTGATTACCCATCAATTCACGGCAGAGTTCGGGCGCAACGCGAGTTCCCAGTTCAGAATTGTGACCAGGAGCGGCTCGAATGCAATGCACGGCCAGATGTTCTCCTACATCCGCAACAGCGCCTTGAGCGCGCGTAACTACTTTGACCGGACCGGCAGCGCGACGCCCAATAAGGACACCGTGTGGGGCGCGTTCGCCGGCGGCGCCATGGTCAAGGATAGGCTGTTTTACTTTGGTTCCTACGAACAGAACACGGTTCGTGGACTGGGTGGAACGCGCACGGCAACCGTGCCCACGCCGGCTCAAGCCGCGGGAGCTTCTCCCCTGGCGAGGCAATTGATGGACTTCTACCAGGTACCGGCCGGCGCCGCGGGAACGGTAAGCGTCAGCGCTCCGAACAACACCGACAGGCTGGCATACTCGGCTCGCGTGGATGCGAACCTGACTTCCCGCGACACATTTTATGTTCGCCTGGGCGAGTCTTCTTCCCAACAACAGAGCACCGGCAATACCTTCATCACGTCGAATCTGGCGACGAACGGCGCCAGTTCCGTCGACCGCCCGTGGACCGGAACCATGACGGAAACTCATGTCCACAGCCCGCGGACCATCAACACGTTCCTGGCGTCGTTCGGACGCACGAGCCCGTATTTCACGCCACTGGCCGCCACACTGGGGCCGGAGATCGCCTTCGCCGACGGCGGCACGGCGAACTTCGGGCCGTGGAGCGGACTTCCGCAAGGCCGCACGCAGAACGTTTATCAGGTGCTGGACACGGTCACACACACCGTGGGCCGGCATACGCTCAAGTTCGGCGCGGAGTTGAACCGCATCCAACTCAACGCGATCTTCGACTCAAATGTCCGCGGCACCGTCACCTACCTGAACCGCAACGATTTCCTGGCCGACCGGCCGTTCCAGTATTCGCAGCGTTTCGGAAATTCCGCGCGAGGTTACCGCGTCTGGAACGAATTCTTTTTCGCGCAGGACGATTTTCGCGTGAGCCGCAATCTGACGTTGAACCTGGGATACCGTCTGGAAGTGGCCCACGGAACCAGGGAAGTGAATAACATTCTCTCCAACATCGATCCTGCGCTGACCGCAACGCAATTGGGCGGCGCGGGCACCGGACCGATGGGAGCTTTCACGACCGGAGGCAGCTACTTTAATCGAAACTGGAATTCGGGCCCGCGTTTGGGATTCGCGTGGACGCCGCGCGGAGGCAACACGGTGGTCCGGGGCGGCTATGGGATCGCCTATGACTTCATCTATCAGAATCCGATCACCAACGGCCAGTTCCTGCCGCCCTTCATGTATCTGTTGACGCTGCCGCAGAGCGGATTTACGGCCACCAACACGCTCGCCAATGTGCTGGCGGGCACGTCCGAATTCCAAACGTCGGGGCGAGCGACGGTGGGGACCTTCGGAACATCGCTTCGCAACTTCGGCGGCATTTCACCCATCGATCAGAACTTAAGGAATCCGCAGGTTCAACAATTCAGCCTTACCGTGGAGAGGCCGCTCGCGCGGTCCTGGGTGGGACGGATATCGTACTCCGGCAGCAAGGGTAACTACTTGCAGCGAACCCAGCCGCACAATTTTTTAAAACCGGGCCTGTTCACCGCCCCCACATCGCTTGCGCAGCAACTGGCGGCGCAGGCCGCGGGCGTGTACTCAACCCTGAACAGCGGGCTCTCCGGCGCGACTGCCCGGCCCAGCAACCGCCTGGACGGACGATTCAATCCCGTGAATGTGTTGAACTCGTCTGCGAACTCCAACTACCATTCGCTCCAGATCAGCGCCACTCGCCGGTTCACGGGATGGTATGGTTTATCGACTGCTTACACTTGGTCGAAGTCGATCGACGATGTTTCCGATGCACTTGGAGTGTTGGCGGCGGATAGCCCCACCCAACAAAATCCTTTCGATAACCGCGACAACCGGGCAGTCTCCGGCTTCGACACGCCGCACCGCGTCGTGATCACGCATCAGTTCCAGTCCCGCGTCCGGGGCATTGGCAACAAATTCGTCTCCAGACTGCTGGACGGCTGGTTTTTCGCTGGAATTTTCCAGGCCCAAGCGGGCTTACCCGTAAACATCCGCGCGGGCACGGTGGGCGGCCTGGCCGACGGCCTGTTGGGACTCTCACCCAGTACCGGCACCAGCGTGCAGAGGCCGAACCTGACGGGTCCGCTGAATCTGGAATTCACGCCTGATTCGGGCGGGTCCAACCCTAATAAGGTGACCAGCTCCGGTCTTGCGGCGCCCCTGGTGGGGCAGTTCGGCAGTTTCGGCCGCAATGTGGTCCGGCTGAACCCGCTGATCCAATCGGACATGTCGATGGGCCGCGACTTCGCGATCAAAGAGGGAATCTTGTTTCGGCTGCAGGCGCAGATCACCAACGTGTTCAACAATACGAATTTCAGCATCGGCAGCGCCGCCGCTAATCCGCCGTCGCTGCTGCTGTCGTCAGCCGCGACCTTTGGCTATTACCAGGGCACGGAGACGGATAGCCGCCGCATATTGTTGACGGGCCGTTTTATTTGGTAGGGGGGCAAGCTCACTGCCTGAAGGGCGGCGGCTCAGAACCGCTGTCGATCTTTTTCCGGTGGCGCGCCTTTGAACGTTACCGTCACATCCGCGGTGCGGGTGTCTTCGTTGATCTTCGTAATGGCGGTGGTCTCGCCCAGATTGTCGAACATCCGCTCATCGCGAATGTTTTTCAGAAACGCGTCCGGGAACTCGGGATCGAAGGGCTTCCCGGCGCGTTCACCCCACAGCTTGTGCACGGCGGGTTCGCTCAACAGATCGAGACCCACAACCGTTAATTTGCCGAAAACATATTGCGCGCCGGGCGTGATGGTGACGGTCAGATCGACGGTCTTTTCGGTATCGTGCATGGCGCGGTCCACTTTGGTGGCCACCTTCAAATAGCCGGTGGCTTTGTAACGTTTGGTGATGCGGAGCAACCCGGCGTCGATCTGGTCGAAATCCGCCATCTGCTTGCTTTGAAAATTCGCCAGCTTCTCGACTTCGGCTTGCTGGGTACGCGCCACTCCGTTGAAGCGCACCGCGCCGAGCGTGTACTCCGGCCCTTCGTCGATGGTCACGGCCAGCGCCACGCCATTCACGCCGGGGCGCTTCGATGGTTCCCCCTCGATCTTCGTGAACGCCATCCGCAGACGGCCTTTCGCGTCATACAGCCGCCGGATGCTGGAATCGAGAAGAAGCCGCACGTTCGGATCGGTAAACGTCGCGCCGATGGCGACTGCGGAAAATGTGTTCGCCAACGTCGCGGTATCGATGACGCTGTTGCCCAGGAAGCGGATTTCAGCGATACGCGGCCGGTCACCGGGAGGACGGAACAGGACTACCGGCTCGCCCGCCAGTTCGTTGCGCAACCGCCCTTCCACCGGCGTCTTGCCTTCCAGAAACTCCGCCAGCGCTTTCTCATAGCGCGCGATCACCTCGCGCGCGGCGGGAATCTCTTCGGCAAACAGCGGTTCCCGCTTGGCCAGCGCGGCGCGCAGATCCGCGTCCGCCGCGGGAAGCTCTTCAAAACGGTAGCGGAACAAGGGCGTGGTTTCCGCCACCTCCAGCACGGCGTCGAAGCCCGTGCCCGATTTTCCGGGTTCGAACTTATACCCCACGCTCATGAACCCGCCCGTGGCCAGCAGCCGTTCGCGGGCCGCATCGAAGTCTTCTTTGGCGACAGGTTGGCCGATCTTCAGTCCGCTGGCCATGATAATCTTTTCGGAAGCGAACTTGCGGTTGCCCTCGATGCGCAGGGTCTCCAGCGGAAACTTGGCGGGAGCGGGCACGGCCGCCGCCGCGACTGGTTTGGGAGCAGCGGCCGGGCGCTTTTTGGCCTGCGATTTCGCCGCGGAGGACCTCTGCGGCGCCGCTGGCATCGCCACCGCCAGGCACAATACGACCGCCGCTGACCAGCGCATATGTCAATTGTACGCGCACGGCGGCGGTAGGGTTTCAAAGACGCGCCATTTGCCGCGTCACATTCGACGCGCCGCACTCGGCACTCCATTTGGTGCAACGCATTTGGCCCACCTCACGCTCACGCTAGCCCAAGTTCGTCACGGGTCCGTTGATTTCAGCTTTTTTGGGCCTGGGAATGAGAGCAAGTTCCGTGCGTGCAATGGCGGCTTCTGAAAATGGCGATGTAGTGTAGACCTACCCTCTTGTAAGCAGAACTGAGTCATGACACGAT
>CAMAUG010000246.1 GCA_945861255.1 Candidatus Sulfopaludibacter sp. SbA3 | reverse complement strand
CGTCGCGCTGGTGTTGCTGGCGCTTGTGCCGCTGGTTCCCCAAAGAGCTTACAGCGCCCCCCCCTAAACCCGCATCCCGCACCGTGGTGGTGAAGCCTCTCCCCAACGATCCGGTGGGAAGCGGCACGCTGTTGCTGAATGCTCTAGGCGGCATCACCGGTACCGCGGCCGATCCCTGGCTGCTCAAAATTGAACCAGGTATCTACGACATCGGCTTAGGAACGCTCGTGATGAAACCGTTTGTCGACATCGAAGGTTCCGGCGAGGGCATGACGACCATCAGGGGTGCCGGAAATCCGCTGCTGGCCCCAGAGGAACCCACAGTGCTCGGCGCCGATAATGCTGAACTGCGCTTCCTTACGGTCGAGAGTGTTGGAGGAACCAGCACCTTAGGGATGCAGGCCACCGGAACATCGCCCAGGCTTACCCATGTCACCGTGCAGGCCTCCGGCGCCAGCCTATATAACTCGGCCCTAAGGAGTTATAACGGGGCCAATCCGGCGATCACGGACGCAACGCTGAGCGCAGACGGCTATGCGGTCCAAGTGGAGGGTGCATCGCTTAAGCTTCACAATGTCAGGGTCACTTCGAGTGGCTACGCGATCGTGTTGTACCAGGGATCGATGACGGCAATCGATGTCACGATCACCGGGCAAACCGGTGTCGAGTTTTTTAACAACAGCTCGGCTGTCATCGAACGGTCCTCGATCACGGCCACCGGCGCAGCCCTCTCGATTATCAACTCCACCGCCCAGATTGGGGCCAGTAAACTTGCGGGATCCGTCCAACTAACCAATAGCACCGCCGCATGCGCCGGCGTGTACGATGGCAGCTTTGCGGCGATCGGTCCAACCTGCTTTTGAAATACGGGGACAGGGGAATACACTGCTCGCGCCCATCGCGGCTGACGGTTCCTGGCACTCATTGGGCACAAAGAACTGAGTGGCGGCGTTGAAGAAGGAGGGCGGACCCCGGGACCGCCGCCGCGCCATCGCGGTCCTCGCTGCTCTCGCCCCCAAGCCGGGGTGAATTTCGACATACTCCGAAATGGGGTATAATCGTCTTGTGAAACTCAAGACCTCCATCACACTTCCCGGAGACCTGCTGGAGCAGATCGACCGGGTCGAGGCGAATCGATCCGTTTTCATCGAGAAGGCCGCCCGCCGGTATCTTGCCCAACTCGCCAAGACGCAGCGGGAGGCTCGGGATACCACCATCATGGAAGAGCACGCCGTCCGCTTGAACCGCGCGGCGCTGGACGTTCTCGAATACCAGGATTTGGGCTGACGCGAATGCAGCGCGGCGAACTCTACTTGGTAAGGAAACCGGGATGGAACGATCCGAAGAAGCAGCGCGTGTTCGTGGTGGTCAGCCGGCAATGGCTGGTGGATTCTAAATTCTCCACCGTCCTCTGCGCTCCCGTTTACACGCGTCACGACGGCCTAAGCACGCAAGTGGAACTCGGCCCGGAGGCGGGTTTGAAACATCCATCCAGCATCCACTGCGACGGACTGGTGAGTCTGCCCAAGACGGCGCTCACCCGGTACGTGGGGCAACTCAGTCTGTCCACGCAGCGGCAGGTGGACGGGGCACTTCGCACCGCGCTGGATCTGGAAGACACTTGGTAATTGCCGGGCCGGGACCCTGGGACCGCATCGCACGGTGCGTTCAGCTCGCCAGGCCCGTCTAGAATGGTAGCTGGCCGTCGAGACACGGCCACCGAAGCAGGAGAACATCCATGCAGACTACTCTAGTCATTCTCGCAGTGTGCGCGGGGGCTTCTTTGACATATGCGCAGAATCCCCTGAGCAATGAAGTCAGAGCGAACTATGCCCAGATCAAGGCCAACGCCACCAAGGCCGCCGCCGTCATGCCGGAAGCCGACTACGGCTTCGTGCCCGGCCCGGGCAGCCGGCCGTATGGACAGACGGTGGTGCACCTGGCGGAGGTGCAGATGACTCTGTGCGCCATGGCGCAAGGCGAGCAACCCAAGCAGATTGACGCCACCAAGACCCGCAAGGCCGATGCGATGGCGGCCGTGGCGGCGGCATTCGCGTATTGCGATCCGATCTACGCGGCACTCACCGATCAGAACGGTTTGCGGATGGCGAAGATGTTCGGCGAGGACCGCACCCGCTTCGGCATCCTGAATTTCGGCGTGATTCACGACAGTGAAACGTACGGGTCGCTGGCGGTCTATTTGCGCGCCAAAAACATTGTGCCTCCCTCGACCGCGGGCAGCGGTGGCGGGAGCAAGAAGTAGTAAGGGGCGCGCGCCCACCGAGCTTCCGGGCGGCACCGGACACCGCGTATCCGGACCTGCCTCGTTGTCCGAAGCGTAGCGGTTTTGTTCCGGGTTCGCAGGGGCAGTCTTGACGCTCTGGAATTCGCCGCGAACTCCGGGTTCTTCCGGAGCTGGTTGAGATAAACGGCGATGCCCATCTGCATCTCGGGTCTCTTGGCATCGGAAGCCGATCAATGCGCTCGCCGGGGACCAGGGCCTCAGCGCAGGACGGGAAGTTGGTGAACGCGGGCCGGCGCCGGCGTCCGCCGTTTTGACCGGGAACGCCCTATCGCCGCGGACGCCCTGAAGATCGCACCCACAGGAATCACTCCCGCCAGCTTGTGAGCGGCCACCGCCGCCAGGCCCATTGAAGCGACGCATCCGCACGAAGAACAATCGGGGTTGCCACCGAATTGGCACGGTTCAATGCGTGTCTCCACATCCGCCGACAACGTTTGCGTGGTTTGCGCGAACACGCACTCGGAGGGCTTGGCCGGAGGCGTAAGGAACTGACGAACCAGTCCTTCCGGCATATGCAGCTTGGGGAACCGCGCTCGCAGCTCCGACATTTCGGCGACCGCTTGCTTCCGTTCGGCCGGTGTGAGGATTTCCGGCAGAACGTCGCCGATCTGGGGAGTGAACAGGCTGAACCATATCTTAATTGATTTCCGCTCGCGGCGTCCAGAATTCCAGGAACTCGCGCAGATACCCCGGCCGTTTCATCATTTGGCCGGTGATGGTGCAGTGGATGGTGACCCGGCTCCCAGCGATACTTTTCAGGATGCGTTCATAGGTGGCGGGGGCGCGGCGCTCGTCGTGTTCGGGCTGCAACCCATCGATGGAGACGACAACGTTCAAGTGCGGCAGATCCTTCCAGCCTTGCGGCAACTGCCGGAATGCGCTGGTCACCACCTGGACGTGCGTGCCGCGTGCCAGGATCATCGGCACCATGACCTCAAGCTCGCGGTAGCGGACCAGAGGGTCGCCGCCGACCAGGGAAAGGTGCAGCGGCTTGATGCGGTCGACGATTTCAAGAACGCCCTCCACCAGTGCGTCGCCCTTGCGGTCGGTCAAACTCCGCAGCGTGACTTCGCCGCCCAGGTGCGCGGGCTCGTATGCATAACATCCGGGGCACCGTAGCGGGCACTCTTTGGTGATTTCAATGGAAAGCGAAGGCGGTTCGCCTTTAAGGATCTTGCCCCACGCTTTGATCACTTCGGAAGCTTGCATGTCATCCTTTCGCGCCGAAGCCGGGCAGGTTGGCCGACCGGTTAGCGCGGTTCGGACCAAATAGTGATCGGCGCGCTCGAAGCTTAATTTTAGCGCATCAAGGCGGGTGCGCACAGATGTGTGTGTCCCGGTTTTTCCGCGCATTGATGTCCAGTACACCGCCAGCTCGCGGCGGGCCTGTGGGAAAGAGCGTAGTTCGCGCGAGCCGCCCACGATACAATAGGAACAGTGAAGACGTTCTACATAGAAACCTTCGGCTGCCAGATGAACGCGCACGATTCGGAAAAGGTCGTCGGCACGCTGGTCACTGAAGGCTACCAGCAGGTGGAAACCGCCGAGGAAGCCGAGCTGGTTTTCTACAACACCTGCAGCATTCGCGACAAAGCCGAGCAGAAAGTCTTCAACCGCCTGCAACAGTTCAAGAAAGACAGTAAGGGCAAGACATTTGCCGTGCTCGGGTGCGTGGCTCAACAAGAAGGCGAGAAGATTTTCGAGAAAGCGCCGCACGTCAGCATGGTGTGCGGTTCGGCCAGCTACAACAAGCTTCCCCAAATGCTGGTGCAGCTTGAAGCCGGAAACAAGCGCGTGACCGGCCTGAGCCTGGATACCGAAGACACGTTTGAAACGCCCATGACGCGGCGCGACAACCCGCACCGCGCCTACATCACCATCATCGAGGGCTGCGACAAGTCGTGCGCCTATTGCGTGGTGCCGTTCACGCGCGGCCCGGAGCGCAGCCGCACCAGCGCCTCGGTCATCGCCGAATCCCGGCAGCTTGCCGAAATGGGTTACAGCGAAATCATGTTGCTGGGCCAGAACGTCAACAGCTACCGGGATCCGTCGCCCGCGGCGTGGGATTTCGCAACGCTGCTCGATGCGGTGGGCCGCGTGGAGGGCATCCGCCGGGTGCGCTTCACCACGTCGCATCCGCGCGATTTTGTCAGGCCGATCATTGAGGCCATCGCTACAAATCCGTCGCTCTGCAATCATGTGCATCTGCCGGTACAGTCCGGCTCCAGCCGCGTGCTGGAAGCCATGCGCCGCTCCTATACGCGCGAGGAGTACATGCAGCGCATCGCGTGGATGAAAGCCTCTCCGCGCGCGATCGCCATCACGACCGACGTCATTGTGGGATTTCCCGGCGAGACCGAAGAGGATTTTCGGGCAACACTCGCCCTACTGGATGAGGTTGAGTACGATTCCGTATTCAGCTTCAAGTATTCGCGCAGGCCGAACACGCATGCGTTGGCGCTGGAGGATCAGATTCCGGAAGAGGAAAAGAGCCGGCGTCTGGCCGTTCTGCAGGAACACCAGCGCCAGATTCAGATCCGGCGTAACGCGGACTATGTGGGCCGCGTGGAAGAGTGCCTGGTGGAGGGCTTCAATAAAGCCACCGTGCAGTGGATCGGCCGGACGTCGCAACACAAGACGTTGAACTTCGTGCACGCAGGCTCCGAAGACCTGCTGGGACGTTATGTGGACGTGCGGGTCACGCGATCCGGGCCCAATTCGCTGGCAGGCGAGTACGCGCATTGAGCAGTTTGAAGGAGAGCAACGCATGGAAGTAGAAATGAAAATCAGGGGTCTGATGGTGGACCCGGTTACGAACATGCCCATCGTTGTTCTTAAGGATGTCAACGGCACCGCCATTCTTCCCATCTGGGTGGGTGTCTATGAGGCCAACGCGATCGCACTGGAGATCGAAAAGGTCGCCGCGCCCCGCCCCATGACGCACGACCTGATTCGCAACGTTCTCTTCGGCCTGGAAACTTCGGTCAGGAAGGTGGTTGTCAGCGACCTTAAGGAAGACACTTTCTTCGCAGTCATCTGGCTGGAGCGCGATGGCGAGATGATTTCCATTGACTCCCGCCCCAGCGATGCCCTGGCCATCGCCCTGCGCCTGGATTGCCCGATCTATGTCGAGGAAGCCGTGCTGAAAACTTCGAAGACCGTGGCCGCGGTGGCCGAGGTGGGCGGCAATGAGGAGCTGCGGCGCTGGCTGGAAAACCTGGGTGACGAAGACCTGGGCCGCTACAAGATGTAGACGCCGGGCCACGGTCCGGTGATGTTCAGCGCCAACGAAAAACGCTCCCGTTTCCGGGAGCGTTTTGCCTTTCGAGCGGCTCGGTAAGCCTACTTCTTCTTGGCGGCGGGGGCTTTCTTCCCGGCGGGCCTGGCCGGCGTTGCGGGCCCTTTGCCCGTCCAGCCGTCCAGATCCTCGGGCGAGGATTCAAAAGTGATCATGTAGGGCGATTTCGAAAATTCCTTAGCGGCGCCGGAGAACCCGATCTCCAGGCCCAGATCCATCTTGCCCCTCAGCGGTTCGTCCATGATGATCTTCACATCCGCAGCGTCGCCTCCGGCGATTGAGATGGTGAGTTCCTTGGGGTTATTTTCGGGCGTCAGAGAAATGATCTTGCCTCGGAACTTCGTGACTCCGTCTTTGCCGCCGGGTAAGCCCGCGTCTTTCATCGCTGCCCAATACGGGTCGGA
>CAMAUG010000245.1 GCA_945861255.1 Candidatus Sulfopaludibacter sp. SbA3 | reverse complement strand
GTGCGCTGCGGATCGTAAAGGTACATGGTCTGCATGCACTGCAGTGAAGCCACTACGAAAAGGCTCTCGACGCTGGAATCCACGGGGATCGGGATATCCACGAAGGAATCGATCCTGCCTGCCGCCCGCACGACGGTTTCTTTGTGCTTCATGTCGCCGGTAACCATCGCCGACATGCCATCCACTTCGGACTTGTCGAAGAGGAATAGGTGGCCACCGGTGGCCTCAGCGATCTTCGCATAGGTAGGATCGAAGGAACGCTCTTTACCCGTGCAGGGCCAGCCCGCCTGGTGGTTTGGCTGTTGATGGTTCACCTGGGCGCAGGCCAAGGCGCGAAAGACGATCAGGAACCCAAGGATTCGCATATTCAGCCAACGACCGGCGAAGCCGAACGCCGCAGGCAATTCGCGAAACGAGTTGACCGGCACGATCAAAGCGCCGGTCCATCGGACGCAAAGAGGGCGGCGGATCCGTGCCGCCGCCCTCTTTGTTCCGCCAGCACAAACAGCCTCTTATTCCGCCAGCGTAGGCTCCTCGCCGGGCTCCACTTCGCCGAGGCTGCCCGCGTAAAGCGCGCGTGTTTCCTCGTCGTAACCTGGCAGAGCTTCCACGGCCGCGGCTTCCTGCTCGGCCGCGAGTTCCTCTTCCAGACCTTCGCCTTGGATCCGGACGTTGCGGTAGTATTCCATGCCGGTGCCGGCCGGAATCAGGCGGCCCATGATGACGTTCTCCTTGAGGCCACGCAGATGGTCGACCTTGCCGTTAATGGCGGCTTCGGTCAACACACGCGTGGTTTCCTGGAAACTGGCGGCGGAGATGAACGAATCGGTCGACAGCGACGCCTTGGTGATGCCGAGCAGCACCGTCTTGCCGGCCGCCGGACGGCCGCCCGCTTCCACCACGCGGAGATTCTCTTCCCGGAATTTGAACTTGTCGACCACTTCTTCCGGGAGGAATTCGGAATCGCCGATGTCATCGACCTTCACCCACCGCATCATTTGCCGCGAGATGACTTCCAGGTGCTTATCGTTGATGTTGACACCCTGCAGCCGGTAGACTTCCTGGATTTCATTGACCAGGTACTTCTGCAAGTCCTTTTCGCCCATCACGGCCATGATGTCGTGCGGATTGCGCGGGCCGTCCATCAGCGGGTCACCGTGGCGCACGCGCTCGCCTTCCTGCACGTTGATGTGGACGCCGCGCGGGATACTGTACTCCTTCTGCTCCCCGTCATCGCCCACGATGTAGATCTTGCGCATGCCCTTGGAGATTTCGCCGTATTTGACGATGCCGTCGATTTCGGTGATGACGGCCGTTTCCCGCGGCTTGCGGGCCTCAAACAATTCCACGACGCGGGGCAGACCGCCGGTGATGTCCTTGGTCTTGGTGGTGGCGCGCGGAATCTTCGCCAATACGTCCCCGGCGTGCACCGCATCCCCATCCGCCACGGTTAAGTGCGCGTGCATGGGCATCAGGTAGCGTTTTTCGTCGTGCTTGCCGCCGCCTTGCGGGCGAACGATGAGCGTGGGAATGCGTTTTTCATCGGGCGAATCCGTTACCACCAACTGCGAGCGGCCCGTGATTTCGTCCACCTGTTCCTGCATCGTGATGCCGTCCTGCAAATCCTTGAAGTGCACCACGCCGGTGACTTCCGTCAGGATGGAGAACGTGTACGGATCCCATTCCAAAAGTACCTGGTTGGCCTTAACCTTCGCGCCGTCCGGGAAATAGACCTTCGCGCCGTAGACTACCTGGTAGCGTTCTTTCTCGCGTCCCTTGTCGTCGAGAATCGCCATGATGCTGTTGCGGTTCATGGCAATCAGCTCGCCCTTTTCATTCTTGACGGTCGCGACGTTCAAGTACTTCACGAATCCATCGGACTTGGCGTCCTGCTTGGACTGTTCGGCCGAACCGGTGGCGGCGCCGCCGATGTGGAACGTGCGCATGGTCAACTGCGTGCCCGGCTCGCCGATGGATTGCGCGGAGATGATGCCCACCGCCTCGCCGCGCTCCACCATGCGGCCGGTCGCCAGGTTGCGTCCATAGCAAAGCTGGCAGACGCCACGCCGCGATTCACACGTCAGCACAGAGCGGATCTTCACCACTTCCTTGCCGGCCGCTTGAATGGCGGAGGCCAGGTCTTCGGTAATCTCCTCATTCGCGCTGACAATGGTGTTGCCTTCGTAATCGATCTGATCTTCGAGCGCCACGCGGCCCACAATGCGGTCGCGCAACGGCTCGATGATTTCTCCGGATTCAATGATCGGCGCCACTTCAATGCCGTCGCTGGTGCCGCAATCCCGTTCGCTGACAATCACATCCTGCGCCACGTCGCACAGCCGGCGCGTCAGGTATCCGGAATCGGCGGTCTTCAGAGCGGTATCCGCCAAGCCTTTGCGCGCCCCGTGCGTGGAGATGAAGTACTGCAACACGTTCAGGCCCTCGCGGAAGTTCGCGGTGATCGGGGTTTCGATGATCTCACCGGACGGTTTGGCCATCAGGCCGCGCATGCCGGAAAGCTGGCGGATCTGCTGTTTCGATCCGCGCGCCCCGGAATCCGCCATGATGTAGATGGGGTTGATGTAACGGCCCGTGCGGTCGTCCTCCTCCATCGTCTTGAACATTTCCTCGGAAACGCGCTCGGTGACTTTCGACCAGATTTCGATGATCTTGTTGTAGCGTTCGCCGTGGGTGATGGCGCCTTCCTGGTACTGCTCCTGCACTTCGATCACTTGTTTTTCGGCGTTGCGAACGAGGCCGGCCTTTTCGCCCGGAACAATCATGTCGTCGATGCCGATGGAGATGCCGGCGCGCGTGGCGTAGAGGAAACCCAGCGCCTTCACTTCATCGAGCATGGTGACGGTGACAGTCAAACCGAACTTCAGGTAGCAATAATGCACCATCTGCGTGAGACCCTTCTTCTTCAGAAGGCCATTGATGAACGGCATTTCGCCGGGCAGGATATCGTTCAAGATCACCCGGCCCACGGTGGTGTCCATGTACTGCTTTTTGAACTCGATGGGCTCCGTGTGCATGAGGTTCTGGCTGTCGAAGGCCTTGACCAGATCGATTACTTTTCCGGTGTGGCGCAGCTTGATGGGCGTCAGTGTTTCCACTTCACCCATTTCGAGCGCGATCAGCACGTCGTCCATTGAGGCGAACGTACGGCCTTCGCCCTTGGCGCCCGGACGCGACTTGGTCAGGTAATACAAACCCAGCACCATGTCCTGGGAGGGAACCGCGATGGGAGCGCCATGCGCCGGCGAAAGAATATTGTTCGACGACAGCATCAGCGTGGCGGCTTCAATCTGCGCTTCCGGAGATAACGGAATGTGGACGGCCATCTGGTCGCCGTCGAAATCCGCGTTGAACGCCGTGCAAGTCAGCGGGTGCAGCCGGATGGCCTTGCCTTCCACCAGCACGGGCTCAAACGCCTGTATGCCCAAACGGTGCAGCGTGGGAGCGCGATTAAGCAGGATGGGATGATCCTTGGTAACTTCTTCGAGGATGTCCCAAACCACCGGATCTTTCTGTTCCACCAATTCCTTGGCCTGTTTGATGGTGGTGCAGTGGCCGCGCTGTTCCAGCCGGTGATAGATGAACGGCTTGAACAGTTCAAGCGCCATGGTCTTCGGCAGACCGCACTGGTGCAGCTTCAGCTCCGGGCCGACCACGATCACCGAGCGGCCCGAATAATCCACGCGCTTGCCGAGCAGGTTTTGCCGGAAGCGGCCCTGCTTGCCCTTCAACGTATCGGAGAGCGATTTGAGCGGGCGGTTGTTGGCGCCACGCAGCACGCGGCCGCGGCGGCCGTTGTCGAACAAAGCATCGACCGCTTCCTGCAACATGCGCTTTTCGTTGCGCACGATGACGTCGGGCGCATGCAGATCGATCAGCTTCTTCAAGCGGTTATTGCGATTGATCACGCGGCGGTAGAGGTCGTTCAAATCGGAAGTCGCGAAGCGGCCGCCGTCGAGCGGAACCAAGGGACGCAATTCCGGCGGGATCACCGGGATCACATCCAGAATCATCCACTCCGGCTTGTTGCCGGATTTGCGGAAGCTCTCGGCCACGCGCAGGCGCTTGGCGTATTTTAGTTTCTTCTGCTGCGATATCTCGGTCTTAATCCGCTCGCGGATGTCCAAGCTCAGACCTTCGCAATCGACCTTCTTCAGCAATTCCTTAATTCCCTCGGCGCCCATCATCGCCACGAACTTGCCGGGGAATTCCTGATCCAGTTGGCGCTTGCGCTCGTCGCTGATGACCTCCGCCTTTTTGAGGTCCACGACTTCGCCCGGATCCACCACCACGAAGGCTTCGAAATAAAGAACCCGTTCCAACTCGCGCAGGGTGATGTCCAGCAGGTAGCCGATGCGGCTCGGAAGGCCCTTGAAGAACCACACATGCGAACAGGGGCTGGCCAGCTCAATATGGCCCAGGCGCTCCCGGCGCACGCGCGACAGTGTCACTTCCACGCCGCACTTGTCGCAGATCACTCCGCGATGCTTCATGCGTTTGTACTTGCCGCACAAGCATTCCCAATCCGCGATGGGACCGAAAATGCGCGCGCAGAACAAGCCGTCGCGTTCCGGCTTGAAGGTCCGGTAGTTAATGGTCTCCGGCTTGGTGACTTCGCCGTGCGACCAACTCCGGATCTTTTCCGGAGAGGCCAGCGAAATGCGAATGGAATCGAAATCCGCAACCAGGTTCGAACGATCGTAAGGGGATGAGCGGTACATGTTTAGGCTCCTGTTCGTTGTGCGTCTATTCTGGTATTCCGTGGTCGTGCATTCGCGGCATTAATCCGCCGCCAGCGCGGTATCCAAGGTTTCGGTCTGCGACTTCATCAACTCGACGTCCAGACACAAAGACTGCAATTCGCGGATCAACACGTTGAAGCTCTCGGGAACGCCCGGCTCGGCCGCGGCCTCACCCTTCACGATGGCTTCGTAGATCTTGGCTCGTCCGTAGACATCATCAGACTTGGCCGTCAGCAGTTCCTGCAGCACGTAGGCCGCGCCGTAGGCTTCGAGCGCCCATACTTCCATTTCGCCGAAGCGCTGGCCGCCGAACTGCGCCTTGCCGCCCAAGGGCTGCTGCGTGATCAACGAATACGGCCCGATGGAGCGCGCATGAATCTTGTCGTCCACCAGGTGCGATAGCTTCAGCATATAGATGTAGCCCACCGTCACCGGCTGCTCAAACGATTGCCCGCTGATGCCGTCCTGGAGCTGGACCTTGCCCGAACTCGGCAGCTTGGCCGCTTTGAGCTGGGCCTTGATGTCCTTTTCCGTCGCGCCGTCGAACACCGGCGTCGCGAACCGGACGCCCAGCGCCTGGGCCGCCCAACCCAGGTGGGTTTCCAGAATCTGTCCCACGTTCATACGGCTGGGAACGCCCAGGGGATTCAACACGATCTCCACCGGCGTGCCATCCGGCAGATACGGCATGTCCTCTTCTGGGACGATGCGCGCGATCACGCCCTTGTTGCCGTGGCGGCCGGCCATCTTGTCGCCCACCGACAGCTTGCGCTTCATCGCGATGTAGCACTTCACCTGCTTGATGACGCCGGGGGGAAGCTCATCGCCTTTTTTGAGTTTCGCAATCTTCTCTTCGGTGATCTTCTCGAGCACCGCGATCTGGCGCGACGTCATCTCCTCGATTTCATCGATCTGCTCGTTCACTCGCGGATCTTTGTCTTTCAGCCGCATGCGCTTCAGGTCGCGCGCGCGCAGCCTTTCGATCATCTCCGCGGTCAGGTCCGTGCCCTTGGCCAGCAGTTTCTTGTTGGTGCGTTCGTCGTGTAAATCCGCGAGAATTTCCTTGCCGGCCAGCAGCGCGGCCAGCCGCTTGGTGCGCTCGTCGGTCAGAATGCGTTTCTCGTCTTCCAGGTTGCGGCGCAGCCGTTCTTCGGAGCTTTCGAGGATCAGCTTGGAGCGCTCGTCCAACTCAGCGCCCTTGCGCGAAAACACCTTGCAATCCACCACCGTGCCCTCAATACCTGGAGGGCAGTACAGCGAGGCG
>CAMAUG010000244.1 GCA_945861255.1 Candidatus Sulfopaludibacter sp. SbA3 | reverse complement strand
CTTGGAGAGCTGAGTTTCAGCGTCGCCCAGTATGATACGGGCGTGGCGCTCGCGTTCGGCCTGAGCTTCGCGCGACATGGCATCCTGCAAAGCTTGCGGGATCTGAACGTCGCGGATCTCGACCGATTGCACGGTGATGCCCCATGGGTTGGTCTTCTCGTCGAGAATTTTTTGCAACTCCTTGCCCAGTGTTTCCCGCTCCGAGAGCATCTGCGCCAAGGAGTGCCGTCCAATCGATTCCCGCAGCGCGGTTTGAGCGCTCAACGCGATTGCATCTTTGAAACTCTCGACTTCGAGCAGCGCCTTTTCGGCGTTCCACACCAACCAGAAGATGGCCGCATCCACGTCGACGGGTACCGTATCGCGCGTCAATGTGGACTCCGCGCTGACGCTGGATACGCGGACCCGCTGGTCAACATACGGCGTGGTTGTATCGATGATCGGGATCAGCATGAACGAGCCGGGGCCGCGCAGCCCGGCATAGCGCCCCAGGCGCAGTACCGCCACGCGCTCCCATTGGCTGACCACTTTTATGGCGAGTAAGAAGTAGAGCCCCGCAAGCACGCCCGCCACGAGGAAACCCGGCTTCTGCGTCCACGCCACCAACACGATTCCAGCGACGACGCACGTCAAACAAGCTGCGGCTGCCGGACCGTTCACCGGTAACCTGTCTATCCCCGCGGCATTCTGAAACTTTGTCATGACAGTTAGCTCCTCTCCTTTTCCTACAACCGGTCCTTCAGTCCGTCCATCAATTCCTGCGCGCTGAAACCGCCCGCACCGGCGCGAGCCAGGAATTCGCCCACCAACTGGTGGAGCCTCCGCTCCCGTTCATGCACATCCGGCTGTGCGCGAGCCGCCGAGACGAAGGTCCCAGTGCCCTGATGCGTGTCCAGCACCCCCCGGATTTCCAGCTCCCGGTACGCCCGGAGCACCGTGTTCGGGTTAATGGCCAAATCGACGGCTACTTGGCGCACGGTTGGGAGCTGTGCGCCCACCAGCAGGTTCCCGATCGCAATCTCAGATGTAACTTGATCAATCAATTGACGATAGATGGGAACACCGGAGTGTTCATCCAGTTTGAACTGGAATACTCCATTCTGTGGTGGGCCTGTCTTTGTCATTCGTATTTATAGTGTACTAGTTAACTAATACATTGTCAATGCGAATATTTCCTGTGCCGCGGAGCTTGTTTACCGCGATTGCGGGGCGCACCATTTACGCGCCAGGCAAGATGCTACAGTTTCAGAAGTGCTCCGCTTCTCCGCCTTCGAGACCAGTCTCTTCGTTCTCCTGATGGCGGCCTCCGCTTATGGATTCTGGCGCCGCTTCGGCCGGGTGATCCGGACTATTCTCCGTGCGAAACCGGACGCGGATTTCCGTCTCGCACCGCTAGGGCCGCGCGTGCGGGACTTTGTGTGGGAAGTGATGCTGCAAGCCAAAGTCATCCGGGAGCGGCCGTGGGCGGGGCTGGCGCATGCGTTCGTTTTCTGGGGCTTCTGTGCGTTCGGGCTGGTAACGCTCAACCATTTCGCGGCGGCGTTTGGGTTCGCGTTTCTGTCGAGGGAACACTGGTTCGGTGCGTTCTACTTCTACTTCGCGGCGGCATTCGGAGCGGCAGTGGCGGCTTCCATCGCCGGATTGTTCGTCCGGAGATTCTTTGTGCGGCCACGCTGGTTGGGAGAAAAGGCTTCCGTAGAATCCGGCGTCATCGCCGTGTTGATTTTCGCGTTGATGATCACCTATCTGGCAACGTTCGCGGGGGAGATTAAGCTGCTGTGGTGGTTGCATACGTCGGCGCTGCTGGTCTTCTTGCCCTTGGTGCCGCATACCAAACATCTGCACTTGATTCTAAGTCCGCTGACCGTGTTCCTTTCGCGCGGAGATTTTTCGCGCATTCCGCCGCTGGCGGGCGACGAGGACTTCGGCCTGGACACCGGCAAGGATCTGACGCAGTTGATCGCGTTGCAAGCATATTCCTGCGTGGAATGCGGACGATGCAGCGAGCACTGTCCCGCGCACAATACCGGAAAGACCCTCAATCCGAAGGAAATCGCGCTGGGAGTGCGGGATTACTTGAATGAATTCGGACCCTCTGCCGAAGAGCCGCTGCTAGGCAAGCATCTCTCGCAGGAGGCTGCGTTTCAGTGCACCACGTGCGGCGCATGTGAATTTCAATGTCCCGTGGGCGTGGAGCATTTGCCGATCATCATCGGGCTGCGGCGCGGCGCGGTCAATACCGGCAAGTGGGAAGACGGCTACGGCACCAAACTGTTCCTGGCTCTGGAGCGCAACGGCAACGCGCTGGGTTTCAGCGCGACGGAGCGCGACAAGTTCATCGAAAAGCAGGCGTTCCCGGTGTTCGATGGCACGCAGGAATATTGCCTCTGGCTGGGCTGCATGGGCTCATATGACCCTCGGGGCCGCGAAATCGTGACGTCGTTCACACGCGTGATGCAGCACTTGGGAACTACCTTTGGCGTGCTGAAGAAGGAGAAATGTACAGGCGATCCGGCGCGGCGCCTGGGTAACGATCTGGTGTTCCAGCAGTTGGCGGAGCACAACTTGCAATCCTTGGCCCAGGCCAAGGTGGCCAAGATTGTGTCCATCTGTCCCCATTGCGTGCGCACAATATCCACGGACTGGAAAGAATATGGGGAAGCGCCACTCATAGAACATCACAGCGAGTTCATGGCGCGCCACGCCGCGCGCCTTCCACAGAGCGATGGCGGCAGCATCGTCTACCACGATCCCTGTTATTTGGGGCGCTACCGAGGCTCTTACGACGAACCACGCGCGGTGCTGGCGCGGACCGGCGAGGTGATTGATCCGCCGCGCTCGCACGAGCGGAGTTTCTGTTGCGGCGCGGGCGGTGGGCTGGCGTTTCTGGGCGAAGAGACGGGCGATCGTGTGAGCCACGCGCGCGCGAGTGAATTGGTGGCCACCGGAGCAAACACAGTAGGAACGGCATGCCCGTTTTGCAACACAATGTTCCGCGACGCGCTGGTAGCCGTATCCTCCGCGCCACCGAAGTTGCTGGATATCGCGCAGATTGTCGCGGCGTCGCTGCCTGGCCCGTCTGCACGATGAAGATCCGTCCTTCCGCCAGGGTATTTCGGCGGCCGGCAAGCCGGCCCGCACGGCAAAATTCCACGTTGCGGCATCGATTTAGCGATATGCTAGGGGCAATGCGCGTCGTGTCCTTTCCGTTACTGATCGCGTTGGCGATCTTGCCGGTTCGCGCTGCCGCGCCTGCACCCAGCAAGGCCGAGCAGAAGGCGGCGCAGGGGCTGCTCCGCTCTTTGAAACTGCGCGACCGCATCGCCCAGATGGTGGTGGGCGTGGTTTACGGCACCGCGCCGAGCCGCGCGTCCAAGGAATACGAAAAGTATCGCCATTGGGTCAAAGATCTGCACATCGGCGGATTGATTGTCAACAATCGCGTGCAGTACGGGCTGGTCCGCAACGCCGAACCCCACGCCATGGCGCTGTTCTTGAATCAGATGCAAAAGCTTGCCAGGACGCCGCTGATCGTGGGTGGGGATTTCGAGCGCGGCGCATCCATGCGGGTGGCCGGCACCACCAGGTTCCCGCACAGCATGGCGTATGCCGCGGCTCGCGACACTGACGCGTCCCGGCGCGAAGGCCTGATGACGGCACGCGAGGCGCGGGCGCTGGGAGTGCACTGGATTTTCGCGCCGGTGGCCGACGTCAACAACAACCCCGACAATCCGGTGATCAACATCCGGTCATACGGGGAGAGTCCGCAGGACGTGGCGGCACATGTCTCAGCCTACATCGAGGGAGCGCACTCGGATCCCAAGAATCCGGTGCTCCTGTCCGCGAAGCATTTCCCAGGACACGGCGACACCAGCATCGACAGCCACCTGGAGCTGGCGCGCCTGGACGCGGACCGGGACCGCATCGAGACCGTGGAGATGGCTCCGTTCCGCGCCGCCATCGCCAGCGGTGTGGATTCCATCATGACGGCCCACATTACGGTGCCGGCGCTGGATGCGGCGGAGATTCCGGCGACAGTGTCGCGCCGGGTGCTGACGGGTCTTCTGCGGGAGGGATTAGGGTTTAGCGGGCTGGTTGTCACTGACGCCATGGACATGCTGGGCTTGGCGAAGCAATTCAGCGGGGGTGAAGCCGCCGTGCGGGCCATCGAAGCAGGCGCCGATGTGTTGCTGATGCCGCCTGACCCTGAAGCCGCCATCAACGCGGTCCTGGCCGCGGTGGAAAGCGGACGCCTGAGCCGCAAGCGTATCGATCAGAGCGCGCAGCGGGTGCTGGAAGGGAAAGTGCGCGTGGGCCTGACGAAGAAGAAGCTGGTGGATTTGGATGCCGTGAGCGACGCTCTCGATTTGGAAGAGGATGCCGCGCAGGCGCAGAGCGTTGCGGACAGAGCCGTTACGCTGGTGCGCAACACAGGCAATGTGGTTCCGCTTGCCGCTCCGAATGAGGCCTGTGTGGTGGCGTCATCGGGGCTAAGACTTTCGTCTTTCGGCCAGCGCATGAACGAAGAATTCCGCAAGCGCGCGCCTCGGGCGCGGCTGATGTTCGTGGATAATACGATGCACGGCGCGGCGCTGGAAGCCATTCTGGGGGACGCCTCCCACTGTTCCGTCATCGTTTTCGCCACCTTCACCACCGGCACGGCGCTCAACGGAGAGCTGGCGCCTTTCGTTCAAAAGCTGACGGAAAGCTTGACTCCCGTCATTTTCATTTCGCTGGGGAATCCATATCTACTGAAAGATTTTCCCAAGGCCGCCGCGCATTTGGCGGCGTTCAGCCCGACCACCTCTGCCGAGATCGCGGTGGTGAAGGCGCTGTTCGGCGAGATCGCCATCAGCGGGCGGCTACCGGTGACAATTCCCGGCTTGGCCGCATACGGCGATGGAATTCCGGTAGCGCGCCGCGCCGCCAACTGAGTGCTCAAACGGCCGTGAGCGCGGGCACGAATCCGTTGTCATGGGATGGATGACTTCGCGTTTCAAGGGGCCGGCTTCCAGACGTTCACCGCCCCGCCGGGATGCGAGCGCGGAACGTGGACGGGCTTGACACATGCCTCGGGCTGGCGTCAGACTCGAAGTTAACCGAAGGGAGTGAAACATTTGATACAGAAATTGTTTGTGGCCGCTTGCACGCTCGCGGGAATCGCGTTGGCGCAAGGCCCATCCGGCCTAGCGCGCAGTGGCGGAGATGTCGGCTCCCGCAGCGGCCAGCTAGCCAATCTGCGCTTCTACGGAGGTATTGGCGGCGTTTTCGACAATGGCCTGGTTCCCTTCGCGGCGGACGCGCAAGGAAATCTGATCCGGGTGCCCGGCATCTACGGCGTGGAGGCGCGCGTCGGAGCCTACGGCGTGCATAGTTGGCGGCACGCCCAACTGGGGTTGGACTACTCCGGATCATTCCGTCATTATCCGGAACGCCCGTTTTTTGACAGCATTGACCAGGCGGTTACGATGAGCTGGAATCATCAGCTGTCGGAGCGCCTCTCCTACAACCTGCGCCAGGGCGCCGGCACCTACGGACGAGCCGGGGCCGTGCGAAGCACTTTCGATGTGGCCAGCGACAACCCCGCAGCCACGCCGGCGAGCCAATACTTCGACACCCGTACTCACTATGCCGTATCCAGTGCGGATGTAACGTACACGCAATCGCCGCGTACGGCATACACGTTCGCCGGCGACGCGTTCGTGTCTAATCGCCGCGTGCAGGGGCTTGCTGACTCGTGGGGTTATACGTTGTCAGGACTTTGGAACCGCCGCCTTTCGCAGCGCAACAGCGTGGGCGTACGATACGCGTTAGGACAGTACTATACCCCCAATTTGTTCATGGACAGCATTTCCCACACGTTCGAAGGAACGTTCAGCACTTTGCTAGGTCAGAGATGGTCGTTAACCCAAGTTCGTCACGGGTCCGTTGATTTCAGCTTTTTTGGGCCTGGGAATGAGAGCAAGTTCCGTGCGTGCAATGGCGGCTTCTGAAAATGGCGATGTAGTGTAGACCTACCCTCTTGTAAGCAGAACTGAGTCATGACACGATCA
>CAMAUG010000243.1 GCA_945861255.1 Candidatus Sulfopaludibacter sp. SbA3 | reverse complement strand
CGCTGTTGGCAGTTTCCCCCGCACTTATACAATCCTCATGCTTGCGCTGGCGTTAGCAACCGTTAAGATTGGCGTCCTGGGATCGCTGCACCCCGTGCAGTTCGAAGTGCGCCCGGTGGCCCACTCGACGCTGGTGGTGCAGACGCAGGCCCGTAGCGAAATTGTCGCCGAGAAACGGTCGCGGTTGTTGGCCAGTCCAGCGCTGGTCACCGGACGTGGCGGGGCCATGACCCACTTCGTCCTCTCCATTCCCGGGGGTACGAACCGGGAATACTACGGCCGCTTGGAAATCCGACGGAAAAACGGTGCACTGCAGGCGATCGTCGAAATGGATGTGGAAACGGCGGTAGCCTCCATTGTCGCGGCGGAAAGTTCGACCTCGGTGCCGTTTGAAGCGCGCAAGGCGCAGGCGGTGGCCACGCGGTCCTATTTGATCGGCGCGCTGGGCCGCCACGTGGATTTCGATTTTTGCGACTCCGAGCATTGCCAGCTGATGCACGGGCCGCGGCCCTCCGACTTCGCCGCCAGCCGCGCCGCATACGAAACCCAGGGCCAGGTGATCGCCTACCACGGCCAGATCGTTCCCACGCTCTATTCGGCCAACTGCGGAGGCCACACCAAGACCCTCAATGACGCGGGCTGGCATGTGATGAACTATCCATTCCACTCGGTGGCGTGCTCGCGCAAGGGTAGAGCATCGGGCCACGGCGTAGGGTTGTGCCAACTTGGGGCGATGGACTTTGCCAGGCGCGGCATGGGCTATCGCGAAATCCTCGCGCACTATATGCCGCAGACGACCCTTGAGACCATCGATGCTCCCGCGCCCCAGTTGATCACAGGCGGACGCGGCAGCAGCAGTTTCCAAATGGAGCTGGCGCGCCGGTAGGCTGTGATCTAACTACTCAACGGGATATCGCATTAGATTCTGCATTACCTTGGACTCGACGTAAAGATACCGAGCGTGACTGTAGAGTCCCGAAGCCAGAATCAACACGGCGAGCCCAACAGCAACGTAAGAAAGCTGCGGGCGAGGTGCCCAGCAGAGCAACCATCCGGCCAGACATCCCGCAATGACGGCCCAACCCGAACAGTAAAGATAGTGGATTTGCGTGGCCCACTCCGACATGCTGGAAACAGCCGACTCCTTTATGCTGCGTTGTTTCCATCTGATGATATCGCGCTCGATGACTTCGCTCGTTGGCCATAGGAGTACACGAAAACGGCTCGCGTGGCTCTTGATTTTTGGATGAACTCGCAAACAGGGTATCAAGAGCAAGCCCTGATAAATGAGCGGGTAGATCGTTGCCCGGTGGAGCGAATAGAGCAAACCTCCGCAGACGAGGGCTCCGAGAGACAAGAGCGCTGCTCCGCCAAGCGAAAGTACACTGCTCAACGATTCACTCGGAACGTGGCCCCCAACAAGAACAATTAGCATGACTCCGCCAGGCAGACCGTAGCGGAAAAGTTGTTCGAACGTTAGTTTCTCCATGGGATCCGCAGCAAGAGCGTTACCGTGGCAACCCCGCAATTTCTACCCTCACCTTGTACAGCGTCTTGCCCGCCGTCACGTACAGCGTCTTCATGTCCGGCCCACCGAAGGCGTTGTTGGTGATGGTGTCTTCCGGCACGGGAATAAAGCGCAGCAGCTTGCCCTGCGGAGAAATCACGTAGACGCCTGCCTTGTTGTCCAGCGTCTCGGCGGTGCCGCGCAGCGCGTTGAGGCCCGCGGAGGCATACAGGTTCCCCGCGCTGTCTATGCTCATGCCGTCCGCGCTGCGCCCCGGGTAGAAGTTGTAATGCACGCGCATGTTGCTCACAGTGCCGTCCGGCGCCAGATCATAGGCCCGAATCATGCGCGCGCCGCCCTGCGCGCCGTTAGCTTCGATGAGATAGAGCGTGCGATCGTCCGGTGAAACCTGAATCCCGTTGGGCCTCTGAATCTCGGGCGCGCTCAGAATCCGCGCGATCTTGCCGGGCGCGTCGATTCTGTACACCGCGACCCCGGCCATATCCGTGAAATACAGGCGGCCCTGCCCATCCATCGTCACATCGTTGGGACCCACCAGAGACTTGCCCTGGTAGCCGTCGGCCAGCACTTCGATCTGCCCGGTCTTGAGGTCCGTCCGCGTGACGCGGGGCGTGCCGGAAATCTTGACCCCGGGCCGCTCGAAGGCCCCTCCCTCGCAGGCGATCAGGCGGCCTTGCACGTCGAGGAGCAAGCCGTTGGCGGCGTTGCTATTTTCCCGGAACGTGGTGAGCTGGCCCGAACTGGTGAGCTTCAGAATGCGCCGGTTCGTGATCTCGGTGAAGTAGACGTTGCCTTCTTTATCGACCGTGGGACCTTCCGTGAAGGCCACCGTCGTCGCGATTTCCAGCTTGGGAGCGGCGGTCTGGGCCGCAAGGGCGATGGCAGCAATGAGGACCAGCGAAACGTGCAGCATGGCCTGATTCTACCGTGGGTATGGATGCCCGCGCAGGGTCGTGAATGCGCGATATATCTGTTCGGCCAGCAGCGCGCGTGCCAGCTCATGCGGCATGGTCAGGGGCGACAACGCCATCAGCACGTCCGCGCGCGGCCTCCATTCGGCCGGCAGTCCGTCCGCGCCTCCCAGAATGAACACCACATCGCGGCCGTCGCGTTCGGCTTTGTCCACCAACGAAATGAACGCGGGCGAATCGAACTTACGACCCGCCGGGTCCAGCAGAATTTTCGTGGTGGCGGGGTGCGCGGTCCACGGATCGAAGCGCTTGGGTTGAATTTCGCGCATTTCGCACTTGGCGAAGCGCGTGGAGCGCTTGATGTACTCGGCCGCGATCGCGTTGGCGTGGGCGTCGCGCGCTTTGCCGATATAGTAGAGCAGCAGCCGCACGGGTAACTCCTGGGGGTGGAGCGGTTTAGCTCCCTGGTCTTGCTTGCCTTGGGTATCACTCGCCTTGGGTATCATTAGAATAGCCTTGTTTGGATAGGGTGTTGCACGTTTCGCCGCGCGGACGCGTCATGAGTGTGTGGGCCGGAAATCGCCCACGCCACAGATGCGCGTTCCACCGGCATGGGAATCGACGATGAGCGAATCACCGGGAAGTTCCGCCCGCTATGACGCCCTGCCGTTGTCTTCAGAAGAACAAAACCGATTTGTGTCGGAGAACATGCGCCGCGTGTTCGTGCTGATTTACCGGATCGTCGGAAACGTGCCGGACGCGCAGGATCTGACGCAGGAGGCATTCATCAAAGCGCTGCAGCGCCGGGACCAGTTGAGGGATTTGAAAAAAGCCGCGCACTGGTTGTCCCGCATCGCCAGCAACACGGCGATCGATTTCTTGCGCCGCACGGGAAGGATCGGCTTTTCCGAGCTGGAGGAATTGCCGGAGCCGGTGGCGGCGTCCAGTTACGAAAGCCCGGAGCAAGGCGTGCTGCGCGCGGAGCGGCGGGATCAACTGTCCGCCGGTCTGGCCGTGCTCACTGAGCGGGAACGCGCGGCGCTGCTGTTGCGCGACATGGAGGGTTTGACGTCGGAAGACGTGGCCGTGCAGTTGAGTTGCTCGAAGGCCACCGTGCGATCGCACATCGCCAACGCGCGCGTGAAACTGCGGAAACATTTTGACCGCGTGCAGAGAAAGCCGCGCGGAAATACCGGGCCGCGACCGTGAGGGAGCGGTTATTGAACATGCAACATGCACTCGATACGGACTTGGCTCTCTATGCCACCGGCGATCTGAACTGGTGGGCGTGGCTCTCCACGCGTCTGCACGTCGCGCGGTGTCCGGTCTGCCTGGCGCGCGTGGAAGCGCATCGCTTCACGCGGGTACACGTCCGCGAACTTGCGGCGGAAACACCCGCGGGCGTTGGCTGGGACCGGCTGGCTGCCGAGATGGCCGCCAACATCCGCGTGGGTCTGGCCGCCGGCGAGTGCGTCACGCCGCGTGCTTCGCGCCGTTCGGTTCCCATGGGATGGCGCGTGGCCGGAGTGAGCGCCGGTTTTACCGCGTTGCTGATTTCCGCCTGGTGGATCAACATGCCGGCTTCTCAGACTGCGTCCCTGGGGCGGGCGATGAAGGCGATTACGCAAGGCCGGACGTGGCCTGGCAGGGGCCTGGAAGCAGCAAGGCCGCTGGTGCGTGCCTCCGCCGCGGGCATCGAGTTGCGCGAGAACGGCGGGACATTGGTGCTCTCGGGGGCGATCGCGGACAGGGTGGCGGGAGAAGGCCCTGTGCCCGGCCCTGCGCGGCCCGCCTCCGTGACGCTCAATGTGCAGGGCTCGGCGCGCGCGCACTATGTGGATTCCGAGACCGGGCAGGTCACCATCATGAGCGTATATGCGCAATAGGTGGATCTTCGTGTTTGCGGCGTGCTCGCTGGCGGTGGCGCATGCGCAGACGTCCGGCCGGCCAACGTTCGCGCAACAAACATTCGCGCAGCCCGCCGTCTCCCACCGCATCGATCTGCCAGGGGATGCGCCCGTTTCCTTGGCGGGGGACCAGTGGGGCGCCTCGGCCGCGGTAATGCGCGGCGGGGCTTATCAAATCGACGTGCGGGTGAGTTTGTCGCTGCGCAACATCAGCCACCAGCGCATTCGTGGCATCACGCTCGCTGTTGCAGCGGGCGGCCCTTCACAAGACGCGGTTCCCGGAGGGCGCGGATCGATCTCAGTGCCCAGCCTGGATGCGGGCCCTGGTGACACGTTCACCGTCCGCGGCGATCTGCATCTGTTGCGGCCCATAGGCGCCGGTTCCGGCCCCATGGTGGAGGTGAGCCTGGATGGAATCCTGTTCGACGACCTGACTTTCTACGGCCCCGACAGGCTGCGTTCCAGGCGCTCCATGATGGTTTGGGAACTCGAAGCCCGGCGCGACCGCCGCTATTTCAAGGCCTTGCTCGATCAGTCAGGCGGCTCCGGTCCGGAAGCCTTGCGTGATGCCATGCTGGCCAGCATCGCGCGCGACGGCAACCGCCCCCGCGCCAGCGTGCAATCGGCTCCCGGCGGCGCCACGAACTTCGATGCGGAACGCGAGGTCAAGTTCGCGTTCCTGAATTTTCCCGGTGCGCCCCTGGAACCCATGGACGGACTGGCGCGCGTGTCAGGCAACGAAGCACGCTCCCCCAGGCTGGTGGTGCGTAACAAGAGCAACCGGCCGGTGCGCTATTTCGAGCTGGGGTGGATCGTGCGGGATGGGCAAGGCCGCGAATTTCTGGCCGCGTCGCTGTCCTCGGACCTGCGGTTGCTGCCTCGCAGCTCGGCCCAGATCGTACCCGAGGCCACGCTGCGGTTCGATCCGCAAACGTCCATTGACGGCATGACCGCGTTCGTCTCGCAAGTCGAATTCGCGGACGGCACTTTGTGGATTCCCAGCCGCGAGGAACTGGACGACCCTACCTTGCGCCGCCTGACGGCGCCTTCGCCGGAGGAACAGCGGTTGGTGCAGATCTACAGCAAGCGCGGTTTGAACGCGCTGATATCTGAATTGAAAAAAAACGAGTCGAAGAAAGAAGAATCGAAGAAATTTTGAAGACTGCCTCCACTCTCCTGGGACGACCCATCGACGGCCTCACCCTGGCCGAGCGTCTGGACCACGCAGGACGTTGGATCGCGCTCGAACTCTACTCCCCGGAGACACTCCCTCTGCGCGAAATCGCCGCCGAGGGCGCAAGCGCGGGCGACTGCATGCGGCAACTCACCACGCGGGGGCTGGACCCAGCGAAGTATGAGTTTCAAATGGTGCGGCCACCCTACTGAACGGGGGCTAGCGGCCTCTCCCAGCGGCGCTTCTGGAAGGGCTGTCCGCGTTCGCGGACCGTGCAGCCTTCCAACACCCGTTCCAGATCCTCGGCGGCGAACGGCTTAGACAAATAGTCGTCCATTCCCGCCTTCAGGCACTGCTCGCGGTCGCCCGTCATCGCGGTGGCCGTCAGGGCAATAATCCGGACGTGGCCCGCCCCGGCCAGCGCCTCCACTTCGCGAATGGCGCGAGTTGCCTCCAAGCCGTCCATCACGGGCATCTGGACGTCCATCAGCACTAGGTCGAAGCCTATTTGACCGTGGCATGACTGGCGGAAGAAGTCCAACGTTTCGGCGCCATTCGACGCCACCGTCACGCG
>CAMAUG010000242.1 GCA_945861255.1 Candidatus Sulfopaludibacter sp. SbA3 | reverse complement strand
TCCGGCCGAAAGAAATGCCGACACCGGAGCGGGAGCGCCCTGGTATACATCGGGCGCCCAAATGTGGAATGGCGCGGCGGAGATTTTGAACGCCAGACCGGCGAAGATCAACGCGGCCGCCACCCCGGTAAGTCCAAGCGAAGGTGCGCCCGTCGACAACAAAACCTGCCGGATCGTGGAAAGGTTCGTGGAGCCGGTCAAACCGTAAGTCCACGCGACACCGTACAACAGAAACGCTGTGGCGAAGGAACCGAGTAGAAAGTACTTGAGCGCGGCCTCGTTATTGCGTGGGTCGTCGCGCAGGTACCCAGCCAGCACGTAGGAGGCGATGGAGGAAATTTCCAGACCGATGAAAACCATCAGCAGATCGTTGGCGGTCACCATCACGCACTGACCCACGATGCTGAACAGGATCAACGCGTAGTATTCGGCGCCGCTGGCGCGTTCGCGCGCCAGGTACTCGCTGGATGCCAAGATGGCGAGCAATCCGACGACGATCACCAGCATGCGGAAAAACGTCGCGAAATCTCCAATGATAAGCAGGTTGCTGAACGCCGGGCCTGAACTCGACACCATCGCGGCCCACAGCGCGGCGGCCAGCGCGGCGATTGAGATGGGTCCGAAAATCGTCCTGCGCTGATCGCTCCACATAGCTTCCAGGAACATGATGAGCACGCCCGCTAGGGTCAGGATGATTTCAGGCAGGATGCGCAGGTATTCGGCGCCGGCGGGGAAACTAACGGGCATCGGCCACCTCCGCCGTAGTGGTGAACGGTCGAGGCGCCGCAGCCGCGGCCGCTTGAGGCGCACCGCTGAGCGGCGGCAACACCGCCGTCGCGCTGCGGTTAATTTCCTGTAAGATGCGCGTGTTCTGCGCACTGATGGGCGGCATGAACGTCTGCGTGTACGTTCCCATCCAGACCATCAGGATCAGCAGCGGCAACGCGGCGATCCATTCGCGCTTGTTCAAATCCGGCATGTGGTGGGACAACGATTCGCTCGCGCGGCCGTAGAATGCCCTCTGATAGAGCCACAACATGTAGCAGGCGGAAAGAATCACGCCCACGGCAGCGGCGGCGGCCCAGGCGATGTTGGCTTGCGCAACGCCTTGCAGCACCAGGTATTCGCCCACGAAGTTGTTCAACATCGGCAGACCAATGGAGGCGAGAGTCGTGATCAGGAACACAATCGAAAGATTCGGGGCGGGCGTCGCGACACCGCCATACGCGGCGATGTCCAGCGAATGCCGGCGCTCATACAGGAAGCCGACCAGCATGAAGAGCGCTCCCGTCGAGATGCCGTGATTCAACATCTGGTAGACCGCGCCGTCAAGCCCAGCCTGCGTGAATGAGAACACCCCGAGCACCACGAAGCCCAGGTGGCTCACCGAAGAGTACGCGACCAGCTTTTTCATATTCGGCTGCACCATGGCCACTAGCGCGCCGTAAATGATGCCGACGATCGCCAAGCCAGCGATCCAACCCGCCGAACGGTGCGCCGCGCCCGGAAACAGCGGCAAGCAGAAGCGGATCAGGCCGTAACAGCCCATCTTCAGCATGACGCTGGCCAGCATGATGGAGCCGGCCGTGGGCGCTTCCACGTGCGCATCGGGCAACCACGTGTGCAACGGGAATAGCGGAACCTTGATCGCAAACGAAAAGAAAAACGCCAGGAACAACAGCATTTCGGCCTGCGAGGAAAAGCTGAGGCGGCCTTCGCGTAGTTGATTCAGAATATCGACGTAATCGAACGTGCCCGCTTGCGTGTAGAGGAAAATGATCGCGGCCAGCATCAGCACGGACCCGGCCATCGTATACAAGAAGAACTTGACGGCCGCGTAGATGCGGCGGTCGTGACCCCAGATGCCAATCAGGAAATACATCGGCACCAGCGAGACTTCCCAGAACACATAGAACAAGAACAGGTCGAGCGAAATGAACACTCCGATCACGCCGAATTCCAACAGCAGCAGGAATGCGTAGAACAGTTGCACGCGCTGATCGATGTATTTCCAAGACACCAGAACCGCGATCGGCGTGAGCAACGTCGACAGAATCACCAGCCACAAGCCGAGGCCGTCCAGGCCCACGTGATAGTGAATCGACGGCGTGGCGATCCACGGAGCGTTCGCCACGAAATTGTAGACGCCGGGAGCCGCGCTCACAGGTCCGATCAAGCCCAGCGACAACCCGAAGACCACCAGGGAAATCGCGAGCGCCGCGCATCGGGACGCGCCTGCCGGCAAGATCAGCAGTGCCAGGAAGCCGATCAGCGGGAGAAACAGAACGGCGTCGAGAAGGCTCACAGAACACCTCCCCGGAAGCCGATATAGGCGACCACCGCAATAGAACCGAGGACCACCCACGCGGCATAGCTTCGTATGGACCCGGACTGCATTCGTTTCAAGATGGCCCCTACGCCGCTCGCCGTTTTACCGATTCCGTTGACCACTCCGTCGATGCCCCCCGCATCCACCACGCGCCACAGCAACGCGCGGGAGCCGTCAATCGTGGGGCTGATCACTACCGAATCGTAAAATTCGTCGACGAAATACTTGTTGTAAACCCAGCGGTACGGGCCGCGGAAGGTCTTCGCGAGCGCCTCCGGCAGGCCCGGTGAGACTACGTAGAAGAGATACGCCAACGCAAGGCCGCCGAGACCGAACGCCGTCGCCACGTATTCCAGCCACGCCTCCGGTTCGCCTTCGTGCAGCGGAAAGATCGGCTCCAGGAAGGTGGGGATGGGGAAGAATCTCTGTCCCACTACGCTTAACACCGCCAGGACGACCAGCGGAATCCACATGCTGGCGGGAGACTCGTGCGGCGTGCCGTGACCGTGATCGTCATGGCCATGCCCGTGAGCAGCAGGCTTGCCCCGGTACTCGCCAAAGAAGGTCATGCAGAACGCACGACCCACGTAAAACGCAGTCATGCCCGCGGTGATGACGCCCACCCAATACATCCACGGTGAGTGCTCATAAGCCGCCTCCAGGATCAGATCCTTGCTCGCCGCGCCGGAGAGTCCGGGAAATCCGGCGATCGCCAGAGTGGCCGCCGCCAGCGTATACATGGTGATCGGCGTGTACTTGCGCAGGCCGCCCATGAATCGCATATCCTGTTCGCCGGAGCACGCATGGATCACGCTCCCGGCGCCCAGGAACAACAGCGCCTTGAAGAACGCGTGCGTCATCACATGGAAGATGCCGGCGGAAAACGCACCCACACCCAGGCCCACGAACATGTAACCGAGTTGCGAAACGGTGGAGTACGCGTAAACCTTCTTGATATCGGTTTGAGCCAAGCCGATAGTCGCGGCGAAGAAGGCCGTCGCCAGGCCGACCACGGCGACGATCTCCAAGGCGTGCGCGGAGTGCAGAAAAATAGGAGCGCTGCGTGCCACCATGTAAACACCGGCTGTCACCATGGTCGCGGCGTGGATCAAAGCGCTGACAGGTGTCGGGCCGGCCATGGCGTCCGGCAGCCACACGTACAAGGGAATCTGCGCCGATTTTCCGGTGGCCCCCACCAGCAGCAGCAAGGCAATGGCCGTCATCCAGCCGGCGGCCGATTCCACGGGCATCGCGTTGACCTTCTCAAACACAGCGGCGAAATCCAGCGTGCCGAAGTGGATCACCACCAGAAACACAGCCAGCGAAAAACCAAAGTCGCCGATGCGGTTCACAATGAACGCCTTGTTGGCGGCGTCAGTCGCGAATTTCTCCAGAAAATAGAAGCCGATCAGCAGGTAGCTGCACAACCCCACGCCTTCCCAACCGATGAACAACAGCAGGAAATTCCCGCCCAGCACCAGCACCAGCATGAAGAACATGAACAAATTCAGATATGCGAAGAAGCGGTAGTAGCCGCCTTCATGCGCCATGTAGCCGGTTGCGTAAACGTGAATCAGGAAGCCGATCCCGGTGACAATCATCAACATCACGGCGGTCAGCCGGTCCACGGCGAAATCCACGCCAATGTTCAGTGCGCCGGACTGGATCCAGGTAAAGTAATGCTCTTTGTACGCTTCATGTAAGCCACCGGAGAACGTGCCCAGCGCAATCAATGCCTTGAGGACCCACAAGAAAGACAGCAACACGGAACCGCAGGCGATCACGTTTACTACCGGCTTCGACAAGCGGCGGCCCAGCAGGCCGTTAGCGACAAAGCCCAGCAGCGGCAGTACGGGAATGAGCCAAAGTTGATGCATCAGTTTTTGAGGGAATCTAGTTCGTCGATTTCCAGAGTCTGCCGGTTCTTGAAGACGGTGAGGATGATGGCGAGCCCAACCGCGGCTTCGGCGGCCGCCACCACCATTACGAAGAAGCTGAAAATGTGACCGTCCACTTGTTGCAGTTTGTAGGAAAACGCGACGAAGGTCAGGTTTACCGCGTTCAGCATCAGTTCAATGGACATGAAGACGGTGATGATGTTGCGGCGGAACAGGAATCCAGCCACGCCCAGCGTGAACAGGAACGCGCTCAACGTCAGATACCAAGACAACGGCACGGCGGCCGGCAGCGGAGGCATCAATCGATCTCCTTTCGTGCAAGCACGATCGCGCCCAGAATCGCGATGAGAATCAGAACGCTGGTCACTTCAAAGGGCAGCAGATAGGTGGTGAACAGCGCGCGGCCAATTTCAAGCGGAGCGCCCTTGGTGAATTCGCCGAACGTCACCGTTTCCGTCGCCGGCGAGATCTTCTGAATCAGCAATGCGATGGTGCCGAATAAGACCAGCAGTAGCGGCACTCCCGCGTATTGCGCCCACGGGCGGCGGCCGCGCGCGGTCTTTTCAATACCGGCGTTGAGAAGCATGATTACGAAAACGAACAACACCATAATCGCGCCCGCATAGACCACCAACTGCGCGGCGGCGATGAACTCGCCCCCCAGTAACAGGTAGAGCGCGGCCAGCGCCACCATCACGCCCACCAGCGAAAGCGCGCTGGAAATGGCGTGCTTCTGGACCACAACGTTGATCCCGCACACTGCGGCGATCGCCGCGAAAATCATGAAGAGAAGCGCGTCCATATCAAATCAAGTCAGACCACTAAGTGAGGGCCACCCACAAGCCGACCAAAAACATGTTGATGATGGCCAGCGGGAACAGAAACGTCCAGGCGAAACTCATCAGTTGATCGTAACGGAAGCGCGGCAGCGTTCCGCGCACCCAGATGTAAACGAACAGAATGAAGATGACCTTCGCGGAAAACCAAAAGACCGGAAGCAGCGCCAGGGCCACGATGGGCACCAGAAACACACCCGCGATCCCCAGCGAAACCACACCCACCACCGGCAGTGTAAATTTGTCGAGCCGCCGCGCGGGGTTCGCCGCGTGCATGAAGCTGATCAACGCCGCGCCTATAAAGAGCAGCGATGGCACATAGCCCGAGCCGTACTTGACGGGGAAAATAGGATGCCAGCCACCCAGAAACAGCAGCGTCGCCACGCAGCACACCGTGATCATGTTGCAATATTCGGCCATGAAAAACGCCGCGAATTTCATGCTGCCGTACTCGGTGTGGAAGCCTGCCACCAGCTCGTTCTCGGCTTCCGGCAAGTCGAATGGAATGCGGTTGGTCTCGGCAAAGGCAGCGATCATGAAGATGATGAACGCCAGCATCAGGAGCGGGAAAATGGGCCCGCCCTGGAAAATAGTCCAACGCGGAATAAAACCGAAGTTATAGCCGTCCTGGGCTTCCACTAGTTTGCGGAAGCTCAGCGTGTTCAGCACCAGCAGCGGCGTGGCGATGGCCATCGCCATCGGTAGCTCATAGCTGATCATCTGCGCGGAGCTGCGCAGTCCGCCGAGCAGCGCGTATTTGTTGTTCGACGCCCACCCCGCCAGCGCCACTCCGTACACGCCCATTCCCGTGATGCCGAGGATGAACAACACGCCGATGTTCAGGTCCGCCAATTCCATGTTGGTGTGAATCGGCCCAATGTTGATGTCCGCGCCGAACGGAATCACGGCGATAGGAATCAACGCGAACGTCACCGCGATGAACGGCGCCAGCAAATAGAAAACTTTGTTGACATGCGAAGGAATCATGTCTTCCTTCGTGATCAGCTTGACCACGTCGGCCAGCGGCTGCAAGAGGCCATGGGGACC
>CAMAUG010000241.1 GCA_945861255.1 Candidatus Sulfopaludibacter sp. SbA3 | reverse complement strand
ATTACCCCAAGTAGGCTCTTGAAAGTCGCGCAGTCCGAGATAAAACAGAAACCCTCCCAGGGCAAGCAGGAGCACGGCCACCAATATGGCTTCTACTGTTTTCGGTCTTGTCTGCGATTTCGAAACCCCTCGCTCGTCTATCGCTCGCCCAACAAGATACCAGACGAGAATCACTCCTACCAAAAAGACGGGTTCGCCAAAAATTCTGAGCAACAGAACAGGGGCATTCAATCCCCAATAAATAAGCCTCGGCGAGGCGACGTAAAAATCTGGCGGGCCAGCCAAGCGAAGCAAAATTGTCGCTACAAGTAATTGGGCGACCGGAAGAACAATTGCTAGCTTCAGTTTTCGCATGCGGCTGCTCCCTGCGCCCCACCCGGGATGGTTTTCCCTTCCAGGTAATATGTGATGTTTACAGACGGTGCGGGTAACGTTTCTAGGCCAAATGCGCTTTGTAGATTCACATCAGGCCGTCCTGTATACCCGTGAAGGGCCTCGTGAAACAGAACGGCCTGGTTCAGCACGCCCTTATCCAACGACGGAGGATTCGGCACGGAGAGCACGTTGCATATGCCTATTGCCGGATTAAAAAAGACTTGCATACCTTTCCCCTGGCTAGCCGGAGTCTGAGCGGCAGCTCCTCTTCCGGGCTCCTGGAGGAAGTAATCGCGTACAGTCGGACAACCGAATGACAATAGACACGAGGGATAGCCGCAAGACGCTTGATTCAACAAACCCGACGGGCAGAAAGCGACATTCTGCGGGGCGTATGAGCGGGTCCCGTCCAGCAACAGAGGAGGCCGTGACAGGAATTCGCGGAAGCTTGCTTGATTCGTCCCTGGCAACTTATTGAAGACCCAGCTGTCGCATGCGGGACACGGGGATTGTACGAGGGTCCTCAATGCTTTCAGGGCGGACATGATAGCCTCTCGCGGACACGGAGTCGCGGCGCCAGGGCAAATTTTGAGCGGCGCAAACCACGGATTTTTCACAGCGGTCCCGTTTCCCGACTGGTTTCCCCTTTGAAACGCCGTAAAACTCAGTGCGACGTATGTGGGATCCATAAGGAACTGAGTCACAGATCCAACCCGGTACGCATTCCCCGTCCAAGACACCGCCACAGCTTCCCTCCCGGTCACATTCCCGTTCTGATCGAACGTGATGTAGTCCTTGAGCGGGCTTACTCCAATCGCGTTGCCATTCTGATCGTAGACCGTGCCTTTCCACCCGATCACGCCGTTGCCCTCGGTGGCGATCATCGGTTGTTCATTCGGCACATCCCACAGCACTGTCCCGTTGGCGTCGAACGCCACCATGTGGGGCACCCAGTCGAATAAATCGCTCTGATGCGGCCCAGCGAAAATGGTGCCGACGAAAGTGCCGTCCTCGCGCTGGATCAGGGGCACCACGGAGTAGTCAGCCCGGCCCGGGATGTCTGGACCGATCGCATCGCTCACGCCGGTGCTGGATACCTTCGTTAAGTGCGGTACTCCAGTGTTCGGCGGTGTAGCGGGAGGATAGGAAGTCCAGGAAAGCAAAACGCCGTCGTCTCCATTGCTGATGAGCACGGGGTAGCTCCGGTAGCTGACGGGGAACCCAACGCCTCCGGTAGCGGTCCCAATATCGATGACCGTGTACGCCCCGCCGCTGCTGACCCGCAGCAGCTTCACTTGCACGCTGGTAGCGGTGGCGCCGGTCGTGTAGGGCAGATAGGCGTAGCCGTCACCCGCGATGATCATATCGGTCCTGCCCGCGTCACCCGGTACAGTCATCCGGAATTTCTCGGTGCCCGTGGTGGAGTTGATGCCGACCACCGACGACTCGTACACGTTACCCACGCGCCTCTGCAAATGGGCGAAGATCGTGCCATCGGTATGTACGTTGGCCCAGACCCAATATGAATCGGAATCCACGACGTAGGACCAAGCCGTTCCCGTGATTCCATCGAACCTCTTGATCTCGGAGTTCCCCGCGGAGTCCCAGGCGGCGATCACCAGGCCGCCCTGGAAGTCGGGCAGTATCAAACCGTTGTTGGGAAGCGCTTGACTCACATTCGCCGTCCACGCCGTGAAGCCGTCGCTGGTGATGGCTTGAACGGTGCCGTTCCCGGAAAAGGCGAACACATCCGCCACGCCGGTGGCGCTGGGGACCGCGGGAACGATCTTGGACACACCCGAGCCGTTGCCGGGGTTCGACCAGATCGGCGTGCCGATGGGAAGAGAGTCCAAGTAAACGGTGATATCGGCGGAAGCCGCGCCCACCGTTATGGTGACGTGGCCAGGCGCCAAGGCGGTCAGCAACGGTGGATCGTCCGTGGACAGGCTGACGATGTTGGTATCGCTGGAGGTCCACGTCAGCCCGGTCGCGGGTTGCCCGTTCGTGTTCAACGCCTGCAAGTTGCGCGTGTCCCCTACAACCATACTGATAACGTTGGGCGCCAAAGAGTTCCCGCCGCCCGGCACCGTGAACGTCAGTGCGTTGCTCCACAACGCGTTTTGCTGAATCCGCACCACGCCACTGACCGATCCGGAAGCGACGGTGGCCACGATCTGCGTGTCCGTCCAACTGGTGATCAGGGCGTTCATGCTTCCGACGATCACCGCGCCGCTTCCCTGCGTGGCTCCGAATCCCGTGCCGTTGATGGTGACCTGCGTGCCCGCCGCGCCCGTCGCCGGCGTCCGGCTTGTGATGCTGGGCGGCGTGCCGATGTAGTAGATCGCCGTCATGACGTTGCTGTTCGCCGAACCGCTCAAGTAAGCGATGGCCTTCAACGTGGTGACCGCGCTCAGCGCGACTGGGCCGGTGTAGAGGAACCCAACAGTGTCGCTGGGCGTGCTGCCGTCGGTGGTGTAGCGGATGGAGGCTCCCGGACTGGAGATCGTGATCGCTTGCGCGGTGGTGTACGCGCCGCCGGGCGGATTGAACGTGGGATCGGAAAGCGACGTTGTCGTGGAGGGAACCAGCGTGACGGCGGCGGACGCCGATTTCGCCGGGTCGGCCAGACTGGTCGCCGTCACCGTGACCGTTTGCGAAACCGCGATGGTCGCGGGCGCGGTGTAGAGTCCAGCGCCATCCACGGCGCCCACGCCGGGGCTGATGGACCACGCCACGCCGGTGTTCGCCGATCCCGTGACCGTCGCCGTGAACTGCTGCGCGTCGTTGACTCCCAGGCTTGCCGAGCCGGGGTTCACGCTCACCGCAACCGGCGTTAACGTCACACCGGCGGACGCGGACTTGCCGGGATCGACCACGCTGGTCGCCGTAACGGTGACCGTTTGTTGCGCGGCGATGGCCGCGGGGGCCGTATAGAGACCAGTTGCGTTGATGGCGCCCACGTTGGGGTTGATGCTCCACGTCACCGCGGTGTTCCCGGTTCCGGTGACAGCGGCGGTGAACTGCTGCGCCTGCGAAATGGAAAGGCTGGCCGCGGACGGCGTGATCGACACCGACACATGGGGAATCACCGTCAGCACCAGTTGCGGCGGGTTCGCGCCTTCGCGCGTCGAGTAATCCACTTGCCCGGTGACGCTCTCGTCATCTTTGCGGATGATCCAGCCGTGGTTGTTCACCGTTCCGGAGAGAAACGCCGCGACGTCGGAGGTAACGTCCCACTCCACCCATCCGGTCTGATTGTTGGAATGAAGAATGCCGGACGCCGGCGCCGCGAACGGCCATTGCGCGCTCTGGCCCATTTGCCAGTCAGGCGCGCAGTCCTTGGCGCTGTTGATGGGATTGGTGTCGTTCGGACAATTCCACGTCGCCGTGGGTTCCATCCACGCCTGGGTGATCCTGTGAACATTCACGGTGCGGCCCGCCGATCCCCAGTTGTTCCCGTTGCTCGCAATGTACAGGCGCAACTTCGCCGATTGCAAAATGCCGCTGCCGGTGTAGCTCACAATGGCGGCCTGATCCATGTGGATCAGCGCGCGGTTCGATCCGCCGCTCTGCACCGTCATGACCGTGTCATAGCCGTGGTTGGCGTTGGCGGCGCCGCTGGTGAGGAACGTGTCGCCGGAGGAAGTCAATACCGGACCTGGCTGCACCGGCGGCGGAGGTGCGCCCGGCGTGATGACCAGTTGCGGGGCGTTTGCTCCTTCGCGCGACGAAAAATCGGCTTGGCCCGCGGCCGTGTTCAGCTTGCGGACGATCCACCCGTTGTTCGGCACACTACCGGCCAGAAACGCAGCAACGTCCGCGGTGACGTCCCATTCAATCCAGCCGGTTTGATTTGTCTGAATGACGGCACCCTTGGTGGGAAAGGCCTGGAACGGCCAACTCGGGTAGCTCTGCATGTCCCAGGCCGGCGAACAATTTGGCGTTGCATTCGACGGATTGGTATCGTCCGGGCAATTCCAGGTGACGCCCGCCTCCGTCCAGGCAGAGTTCAGCCGGTGGACTCCAACAGTGCGCCGGTTGCTCCCCAATTGTTTCCGTTCGAGGAAATATAGAACCGCAATTTCGCGGCTGCCAGACCTTGTGAACCAACCGCGCCCGCGATGGCCGTTTGGCTGAATTGAACGATAGCGCGGTTATCGCCACTCTGTTGAATGCGCAGGAAGCTGTCCGCGCCGTTGTTTTGGTTTGGCGAGCCGCTTTGCAGGTAGGAATCGGCTACGGAGGTCAGCGCGGTTGGAGATTGCGCCAGCAGCGGCGCGGAACCAACCAATACCAGTGAAGCGGCCCACGCAATCGCCGTACAATACTTCATGATGGCGTCCATTATCCTCCGGAGTCCGAAGAATAATCTCACGAGAACGCGGGATCAGTCAAGAGAAATTACTTGATCTCCTTGTGAGCCATGTGCTTGCGGCAGAACGGGCAGAATTTCTTGAACTCCAAGCGCTCTGTCGTCAGCTTCTTGTTCTTCATGCTGGTGTAGTTTTTGCGTTTGCACTCGGTGCATTGAAATGTAATTTGTTCGCGCGGCATGATTGCTTGCTCCCCTTACTCCAAAATCTCACTGACGGTTCCGGCGCCGACGGTCTTGCCGCCCTCGCGAATGGCGAAGCGCAGGCCCTTGTCCATGGCGATGGGCGTGATCAACTCCACTTCCAGCTGCACGTTGTCGCCCGGCATCACCATCTCCATGCCCGCCGGCATCTGCGCCACTCCCGTCACGTCCGTCGTCCGGAAGTAGAACTGCGGACGATATCCCTTGAAGAACGGCGTGTGCCGCCCCCCTTCGTCCTTGCTCAACACGTATACTTCGCCCTTGAATTTCTTGTGCGGCTTGATCGACCCCGGCTTGGCGATCACCTGCCCGCGCTCCACGTCGTTCTTTTCAATGCCGCGCAGCAGCAACCCCACGTTGTCGCCCGCTTCCCCGGTGTCCAGCAGCTTCTTGAACATTTCCACGCCCGTCACCACCGTCTTGCGCGTGTCCCGGAACCCGACGATCTCCATTTCCTCGCCCACCTTGCACACGCCCAGCTCGATGCGCCCCGTCACCACCGTCCCGCGCCCCTGAATCGAGAAGATGTCTTCGATCGGCATCAGGAACGGCTTGTCCTTCTCCCGGGCCGGCTGCGGCACGTACTTGTCGACGGCATCCATCAGCTCTTCCACCGTCTTTTCCCACTTCTCTTCCTTGTTCAACGCTCCCAGCGCGCTCACCTTCACCACCGGTAGAGTGTCGCCGGGGAATCCGTAGCTGGTCAGCAGCTCACGGACTTCCAGTTCGACTAGTTCCAGCAGCTCCGGGTCGTCCACCATGTCCACCTTGTTCAACGCCACCACGATGTAAGGCACGCCCACCTGCCGCGCCAACAGAATATGCTCGCGCGTCTGAGGCATGGGACCGTCGGTGGCGGCGACCACCAGGATGGCTCCGTCCATCTGCGCCGCTCCCGTGATCATGTTCTTGATGTAATCGGCGTGGCCCGGGCAATCCACGTGCGCGTAGTGCCGGGCTTTGGTTTCATACTCCACGTGCGCCGCCGCGATCGTGATCCCGCGCGCCTTTTCCTCAGGCGCGTTGTCGATCGAATCGAAGCTCCGGAACTTCACCTTCGGATTGTTCTTGGCCAGCGTCTGCGTGATGGCCGCCGTCAGCGTCGTCTTGCCGTGATCGATGTGCCCGATCGTCCCCACGTTCACGTGCGGTTTGTTACGGTCAAATTTTTCCTTCGCCATGTGTTTTTCG
>CAMAUG010000240.1 GCA_945861255.1 Candidatus Sulfopaludibacter sp. SbA3 | reverse complement strand
GTGAGATCTGGGAAAACCGCCAGCGTTTCTGGGAGAGGGGCTGCTGCCTGGAGCATCGCATGACGGAGACGGAGCTGCACCATATTGAACTTGCGCCTTCGCTGACCGCTTCCGATTCATGGGATCGACCGTAGTCGCGGTTTTTGGCGTCGATCCGTTCCGCATCGGCGGTGTGGAAGTCTACACACGCGAGCTGGCGCGGCAACTGGAAGCGCGCGGATCGAAGCTGGTGGCGGTGTTCAGCCGGCTTCCCCAAGGCAATATCGCGCGATTCCTGAGCGCGCCGAATCTGACAGTTGAGGCGGTTCCGCAACTGGAAGCATCGATGGGCGCCAGCGCACGGGCGCTGGCCACGCTGCTGCGCCGCTACAGGCCTTCCATATTGCACCTGCAATTCGTGAGCTTCATAAGTCCCTTCGCCTGGTTGGCGAAGATGCATGGAGTACGGCAGGTATTTTTTACAGCGCAGGGCTCGAACCCTTCCGGACACCTGGCCGCAAGGGCGCCCGCGTGGAAGCGCGCGGCCGTGCGCGCCATCAACGCGCCCCTGACCCGCGTCTTCGCGATCAGCGCCTACACGCGCCGCGCCATGGTGGATCTGGACATCCTGCCCGCCGGTCGTTTCGAGGTTGTTTACAACGCGATCCTTCCGCCGAACCTGGAGGGCGCGGCGGATGCCGGCGCGGCATTCCGTCGCCGGTTCGGAATCCCGGCCGGCAGCGACTTGATCACCCAAGTGGGTTGGATCATTCCGGAAAAAGGGATTCCGCAGTTGCTTGAAGCCGCGAAGGTCGTGTTGCGAGAGCGGCCCTCGGCGCATTTCGCCATCGTCGGCAATGGGGCGGGCGAGGCGGAATATCGCCGGCGCGCCGATGCGCTGGGAATCGGGCCATCCGTGACCTGGACAGGCCTGCTCGAAAATCCTATCGACGAAGGCGTCTACGCGGCGACGGATGTGTTCTGTCTCGCATCGCAATGGCAGGAGGCGTTCGGATGGGTATTGGCGGAGGCGATGGCATTTGAAAAACCCGCGGTGGCGACGGCCGTCGGCGGCATCCCGGAAGTGATCGAAGACGGGATTACGGGCCTGTTGGTGACGCCGCCTCACGATTCTGCCGCGCTGGCCCAGCAACTGCTGCGCTTGCTCGCCGATCCAGGGTTGCGCCGCCGCATGGGCATGGCCGGGAGGCGGCGAGTGGAAGAGAAGTTCCATCTGGAACGAAACGTGGCACAGATTCTCACGCATTACAACTTGGATGACGGACGTTAGAGAATCATGCGATCCATTGGTGAACTCGCGTTTCGCTTGCGCCAGGAAGTGGTCAATGCGCGCCTGCTGGCGGCGCCGCCCATCTTGGATCCGCGCATCGCCGGGTCCGTCGTAGGGCCGCTGGCCGGACTGCCAGACCCGGCGCTGGTGGCAAGCGAGTTGCGGGGTTCCGACTACGCGGCATCAACCGTACGGCTGGCGGAGGAAATCGCCGCGCACCGCTTCCAGTTGCTAGGGCTGCCGCCAACGGATCTGGGGACGCGCATCGCCTGGCGGAGGGATTTCGTTCACAACAAGGAAACCGGCACCGAATATTTCCGCCGCATCCCGTACCTGGACTTCCATCGTGCGGGAGACCACAAGATTGTATGGGAATTGAACCGGCACCAGCACCTGGTGGTTCTTGCGCAGGCGTATTTGCTGACCGGCAACAGCCAGTTTCTCGACGAGATTCCGCTGCAATGCGAGAGTTGGATGGAAGCCAACCCCTTTCAAAGAGGCATAAATTGGTGCAGCGCTCTGGAAGTAGCGTTCCGGGCGCTTTCCTGGATTTGGGTGCTGCACATGGTGGGTGGCCGCCTCGAAAAAACGTTGCGCCAACGGTGGATGATATCTCTCTACCAGCACGGGCTGCATATTGAAAACAATCTCTCGCTGTATTTCTCTCCGAACACGCATTTGTTGGGAGAGGCAGTCGTGCTGCACGCGCTGGGCGTGTTGCTGCCCGCACTGCCGCGCTCGGCACGTTGGCGGGAGCTTGGGTCCGGGATTGTGCTGGAACAGATGCGGCGGCAAGTGCGCGAGGACGGCAGTCATTTCGAACAGTCGGCGTACTACCATTTGTACGCCCTGGATTTCTTCCTGCTGCACTCGCTCATCGCTCAGGATGTGCCCGCTTGGTATCGCGGCCAACTGGGGCGCATGGCGGAATTTCTGGACGCGTTGATGAGCGACGACGGCATTCTCCCGATGCTTGGCGACGACGATGGAGGACGTGTATTTCATCCCTATGGCGACCGGCGCCGGTTTGGGCAAGCGACGCTCACGACGTGCGCGCTGGCTCTAGGCCGGCCTGAATGGCTGCGCGAAAGTACATGCGCGGCAGAACAAGCGGCGTGGTGGCTGGGCCGTACTCCCCCGCCGCCCGTTCCCCGGGAGCCGCCGGAATCGCGGTGGTTTGCGGACGCGGGCCTTGCCGTGCTGCGGTCGGAAACAGTTCATGCGATCGTGGACGTGGGACCGTTCGGCGCGGGAACCGGAGGTCACTCGCATGCTGACACGCTTTCGCTCGTGGTATTTCACCGGGGGGCGGAAGCGCTGATTGACCCGGGGACCGGCGGCTACTCCGATAGCGCAGTGCGCGAGCGCTTCCGTACCGCCGCCGCGCACAACACCGTGTCCATTCAATCCAGCGCCATGCAAGGCGTGGAGCAAGCTTCTCCGCAAGGCCCGTTCCGATGGAGTGATATGCCGGAGGTGAAGTTGCTGCACCAGGACTCCAACAAGATGGGCGATATCATCGATGGCGTTTGCCGATACCGCGGATTCACCCACCGCCGCACCGTGGCGCTCCGGAAATCGGGGACACTGGTGGTGATCGACCGTGTGGATGGACCTCCTGGAGACTGGTGCGTGGAGCAGCGCTGGCTCAGCGCGGAAGCGTTTTCCGCGGAGGGGTTGAGTTGCCATCCGCCGGCTTTCGAGGAACCGGCCGAGCGGTCTTGCGCATATGGCTCTTCGATTCCAGCGCGGCGATGGGTGGCGCGGCGGTCCGGGCCCTTGCCTGCCGTGCTGGCGGCCGTACTGGACTTTGAAGGGCTTGCCATCATTCGAAATGTAAGCCGTGACGGAGACTCAGTCTTGATCGAATATGAAGGGGGAACCGCGCGGGTGCCGGATCACGGGCCGCCGGAAGTTTTCTAACGATGCTGCGATGGGCCGCGCGGAAAATATTGGAAGCCTGCCGCCTTTACGGGCTGTATAGCCTGAAGGTGAAGGGACCGTTGCATGACGACGGGTGGTTCCGGAGTTTCGAGGAACACCGCCCCGTCGATCGGGAGGGCGGTCCCGTTCCGTTCATGACATATCCGGCGGTCGAGTTTCTGGCGCGAAGAATCCGCCCGGAGATGACAGTGTTTGAGTATGGGTGCGGCGCCAGCACGCTGTGGTGGTCGCGACGCGTGAAGCAGGTCCACGCGGCCGAACATCAACGCGATTGGTATGAGCGGATCACGGCGCAAGCTCCCCCCAACGTGCGAATTCATTATGCACCCCTGCACGGCCTCGGACAGCTTGACGACGGCGGTGGCGCGGGCGAGGAAAGCTACGCCCGATTAGCTTTGGAACCTGGGATCCCGTTTTCGATTGTTGTGATCGATGGCCGCCTGCGCGTACGCTGCGCCAGACACGCGGTGGAAGCGTTGGCGCCGGATGGCGTCATCGTTTGGGACAACTCCGATCGCGTCTACTATGAGCCCGGATACCGGTTTCTGGAGGAACGCGGATTCCGGCGCTTGGAGTTTGTGGGAATTCCACCGGGCTTGAATGAGAAGAGCGAGACATCGGTGTTCTACCGGCCGGGAAACTGCTTGGGAATCTAGCCGCGCAGGAGCTTGCGAGTCCAGTACACCGCCGCGTGGCGGTGGTCTTTTTCAAAGCACAGGAAAAAGGCTGGCAGCAAGTAAATGCAACTAGCGGCCGCGGCCAGCACGATGAGTCCCCAGTTTTTCACCGGGAAGAATTGTTGCAGATACGCCAGCAGCAAATAGATTGGAATCGCCAGCAGTAAGCCCCTGCCATATATGGACCACAGATACGGTCCAAATGAAATTCGAAAACTTTGGCAGAGCGCCCACGCGATGAGGACGCCGCGGTTGGCCAGCATGGCCCCGGCGCACCACATGGCGAGCACTACCAGTCCGCGATCCAGGACAAGCGCGGCCGCGGAGGCGACGACCACCGCTTCCCCCACCATTCCCCACGCGCACCAGCGGTGCTCTCCGAGGCCGAACAGGATTCCCACGGACGCGCTTTGTCCAGCCAACGCCACCCACGCGCCGACCACGAAGTAAGGCAGCAGAGGCGCCGCCGAAACGGCGAATTCCTCACCCACCCACAACCGCACCAAGTCCGTTCCCCAGGTCAGGATGAACAATGCGAACGGCGCGTAGAGTACAAAGCTGTACCGGTTGCCCAAGATCCCGAGCCGGACCAACTTGGCGCTTTCTTCGCGTGCCAGATATTCAGCCGTCAAGGGATTCAGCATCTCGGCGATGGTTCGCACAATCTGCAACGGAGTTTGCACAATCCGCAGCGGCAGGGAGAAGTAACCCACCACCGATTCGGGAAACGCGCGGGCGATAAGCACCGGAGGAGTTTGCTCCAGCAAAAGGGAGGCTCCGCCGTTTACGTTGGTATGAAATCCATACCGCGCCATTTCCCGCAGCACGTCCATCCGGACCAGCGACCATCGTATATGGAGCTGCGGGAAGACGGATCTTAACAGGAGTGTGTATCCGATCCACAGTGCGGCGGCGGATGATACCGTGCAGAGCGCCATCCAGATGAGGCCACCGCCCTGCCGGAGGACCAGGAAATAGCCTATAGTGCGGCATGCGAAGACCACTGTCTGGAGGCGGCGCAGGACACCGTACTGCTGGAACCCTTCCAGGCAACCGCTCACGATGTTGAAGCAGAAGGAGAGGACCGCGCTACCGCTGGCGAGTACAAACAGCAACTGGAACCCTCCGCGGAATTCGCTCGCCATCCCGAACCATCGCGGCGTCCGCGGCGCCAGAAGCGCGATGACGAACCCCAACAAGACCGTGACCCCCGCGGAAAAGGCGAGTGCGGTGCTGAGGAACTCGTTGATCTTCGCATGATTTCCGTGGGCGAATTCGCGGGCGGTGTAATTGACGATGGCGGATCGCAGGCCGAAGTCGAGGAAGCCGTAGTATGCGGTCAACGAGAACGCCAGAGACCAAACGCCGTAGCCCTCCGAACCCAGTTTGCGGATGATATAGGGCGACAGCAGCAGGCCCGCTACCAGGCCGACTAGTACTCCCAGGATGCTCCACAACGCGTTGCCCGCGAAGCGCCGCAGGCGGGGAGACGGCCGCGCCGAGGGCAGGGCTGGAGATAGAGGTGTCATTAATTCAGAACGTTTTCATCCTCTACGAGCGCGGCACCCGGCAGCAGTAGCCGTGTCCCGCTCATCGTAGCGGCGCGGGCCATGCTGGCTGGTCCTCCGGGGCCTTAAAGCCGGCAAAGTCGCGCCCTTGATATTCGGAATGACCGCCATGCGGACCCGCCTTGCGCATCGCCCTTTTAGCGTCCTCCGTCGAGATCGTAGTGCGTCAGCAGCCGCGCGACGTTGCTTTCCAGGTTGAACTTCGCTTCTACGCGCTGCCGCCCAGCGATACCCATGCGGCGGCGCAATTCCGGATCGGCGAGCAGGCGCAGTATTTGTTGGGCGAGCGCGGCGGGATCGTTCGGCGGTGCCACCAACAAACCCGTAACTTCATCTTCAATCACTTCCGGGATGCCGCCCACCGCCGTGACGACCGCCGGTTTTTCAAAAGCCATCGCCTCCACCAATACCCAGGGGCACGCTTCCTGCCATTGCGAGGCCAGGCAGAACACGTCCGTCGCGGCGTAGACACCTTCTTCCATGGGATTTTCCAGCCGGCCTGTCCAAGTCACGGACCGCGCGATTCCCAGCGCCTCGGTGCGCTGGCGGTATTCCACCTCCGCCGCACCAGTCCCCACAATCGCAAAGTGCACCGCCCGTCTTTCCCGGAGCACGATACGTGCGGCGTCCAGCAATTGCAAAATGCCTTTTTCCGGAATGATCCAGCTTACTTGGGTGACCAGCTCCCGGTCG
>CAMAUG010000239.1 GCA_945861255.1 Candidatus Sulfopaludibacter sp. SbA3 | reverse complement strand
GCGTGACGTCCTGTTCCACCTTGTCTTCGAGGAGCTTGAAGTTGTCTCGATCGAGGCCCGTCACAAAACGATTCATGGGATCGGTGACCGCGACGGGAATCAGTACCAGCGTGGTATCCACGCGGATATCGGCGCGGCGGTCCGCGATGGATTCCGCATCCGCCGGCCGGTTTCTCAAACGCGGCTCGATGTTCACGTTCGGCTGAGTGGGAGTAGGGGCTTGACCGGGACGGAGCGTCTCATCCGCGGAGAATAGCACGGCGGAGAACAACACCAACGGGAGCGCGGCAATCGGTAACGTGGCGATCCTGTGCATGATCCCCAAACCTGACCTAAGTATAACAGCGATGTCGAGCGCTGGGAATTTAGATCGTCTGCCGCGGAAACAAAAAGCCGGTGAGTACTCGGAGGAAGATACTCACCGGCCGGCCTACCATTCCCCGAAGGGCCTGGCTTGCCGAACTTTCGGGCGGTTATGAAACCGTCCTAGAGAAAGAGACGCGTGGAACACTTAGATGTCCCACAACTGGACGCCCTGATATTACCACTGGCGGGTTCCTCTTGTACAGTGGAAAACAGCGCAAAATGCGAAAATGGTACTACGGCTAAGGTGATTTTACTTGGGCGCGGCGCCCGGCGCCCTTTGCTCGAGACCCGCGCCCCTTTCGAATGACCAGAAGTGGGCAAGGGCCGCTCCCGGCAACTATTTGTTGGCCGGGCTTCGCTTCACGTCCGGCGCTAGCGCGCGGCGGCCCTGATCAACTGCTCGGCGTGTTTGAGAGCTTCCTCGGTCACACTCTCCCCGGAAAGCATACGACCGATTTCCCGAGTCCTCGCCGGCGCGGCCAATTCCTCCACCGTCGTGGTGGTGCGCCCTCGCTCAGATTGCTTTTCGACATAGTAATGATGATCCGCGAATCCGGCGATCTGCGCCAGGTGCGTAACGCAAAGAATCTGGTGGGAAGCGGAAAGCTTCTTGAGGCGCCGGCCGACGGCTTCGGCCGCGCTGCCGCCCACGCCCGCATCCACTTCGTCAAACACCAGCGTGCGCGGCACACCCGAACCGCTGGCCGGGGAAGCCGCGGTTTTCAGAGCTAGTGCGACGCGCGACAGCTCCCCGCCGGAAGCGATTCTCTCCAGCGGCTTTAACTCTTCGCCTACGTTTGGTGAAATGAGAAACTCCACCGCGTCGGCGCCCGTGGCGGACCATTCCGCCGCGGACAGGCGAATTTCAATGCGCGTCCGCTCCATGGAAAGCGCCGCCAGCTCCGCTTCGGTTTTCTTGGCCAGCCGCTTGGCGGCGTCCGCGCGTAGCGCGGTGAGTTGCGCGGCGGTCTGCCCGTATTGTTGAGCCAGAATGCCGATCTCCTTGCGCAGAGCGGCCTGGCGCTCTCCGGAAGTTTCCGCGGCGGCCAGTTGGCGAACGGCATCCTCATGGAAGGAAATTACTTCGTCGATCGAAGTGCCATACTTGCGTTTGAGTTTTTCGAGCGCCGCCAGACGCGCCTCAATTGCCTCTAGGCGTACGGGGTCCGCCTCCAGCCGGCCCAGATAGTGCCGCAGCGCGTGCGCTGTTTCTTCGACGGCGATGACAGCCGGGGCCAACGCCGCGCCGATTTCCGCGCCGCTTTCGTCGATGCGCGACAGCTCCTCCAATTTTCGTAGCGCCGCGCGCAATTGTGCCGTGACGCTCTCCGCGTTTTCGTAGAGCGCATCATATGCGGAAGCGGCCGCTTCCTCCAGACGCACCACGTTACGCAGCACGCGGCGCTCATTCTCCAACTGCGCGTCTTCGCCGGAGCGCGGGCCGACGGTTTCGATTTCATTGCGCTGGAAAGTCCACAGGTCGGCTTGCCGGAGACGCTCCTGCTCATCACGCTCCAGCCGCTCCAGTTCACCGGAGGCCGCGCGCCAGCGCGCGTACAGTTCGCCCACTTGCGAGACCGCGTCGCCGGCACCGGCGAACGCGTCCAGCATATCCCGCTGCGTTACGGCGGAGAAAAGCTGTTGCTGGTCGTGTTGGCCGTGAATATCCCCCAGGCGATCCGCCAGCGCTTTCAGCATCGCCGCAGTCACCGGCCGCCCGCCCAGGAACGCGCGGGATTTTCCGTTGGCCAGAATCTCGCGTTCAATGATGAGTTCGCCGTCTTCGATCTCGACGCCCTCCGGAAGCGCGCCGGCATCCACTTCGAAAATTCCGGAGACACGCGCGCGGGCCGCCCCGGTGCGTACCATCTCCGCCGAGGCGCGCCCCCCGAACAGCAGCGCCAGCGCATCCACCACGATGGATTTCCCACTCCCCGTCTCGCCCGTCAGTAGATTCAATCCGCGATAAAAGCGCACGCGGACCTTTTCCACGACGGCGTAATTCTCTACCACAAGCTCCACGAGCATTGACTCAGATTATAGCGGGAGCGCGTCGGGAAGGGCTGATGATGAGCGGTGCGCGCGCGATGCGGCGTAGCGGCTTGCCACCGCTTGCTGAAGTGAGCGACTCGGTTTCCTGCGTGGCGCGGCGCACAACCGAGCCGCGACGGTGACGGAGCGGTGGCGGCGCCTCCCCAAACAATTCCATCCCTTTCTGTTTTGGGGCCTACCAATTTCCCGGTACCTTTCGATTACAATAAGTAGTCGTGAAGTAATCGCAAGATGCACCCGGCCGATAGGCCGAGGCGAAAGGAAACAGGTTGACAGCCGGAAACCCGAGCAGCTTTCTCGCACAAGTCAATTTCTGGGACATGGTCCGGACGTCGGACCCCATACCGCTCGCGGTCATGGCGCTGCTGGCGCTGGCGTCGCTATTTTCCTGGACCATCATTTTCTGGAAGTGGGCCGGTTTCCATCGGGCCACGCGAGCCAATGCGCATTTCCGGCGCGTGTTCCGCAAAGGTGGACGCATGGAATCCATCGCCGCGTCCACGCAGCAGTACGCCGGTGCCCCCATTGCCGTGGTTTTCGATTTCGGCTACGGCGAAGCCAGCCGCCAGGTGCAAGCGCACGGGCGGATCACGAATCCCATCGCCCTGGAGCGCTCCTTGCAATTAGGCGTCAGCGAGGAACTGGCCAAGCTGGAACGCAATATGAACTGGCTGGCCACCATCGCCACGGTCTCGCCGTTCATCGGATTGTTCGGCACGGTGTGGGGCATCATTGAAGCGTTTCAGGCACTGGGCCTCACCGGGTCCACCAGCATGCGCACGGTTGCGCCGGGCATCGCCAATGCGCTGTTTTCCACGGCGCTGGGGCTGGCGGCCGCCATCCCGGCAGCGGTGTTCTACAATCATTTCGGGCACGTATTGAAGGAGTTGGGCGCGCGCATGGACGATTTTTCTCTGGAGTTCCTGAACCTCACTGAACAGGCCTACGACATCGAACGAACCTTGGATCGCTAAGCGAGACACGCGTGGCATTTTCTTTTCACAACACGGCGGGAAGAAGCGGAGCGAGCGGGACCCGCGGACGGCGGCGCGGAGCCGAAGCGCTTTCCGAAATCAACATCATCCCGCTGGTGGACGTCGTACTGGTGCTGCTGATTATCTTCATGCTCACGGCGCACGTGATGGAATTCGGCATGGAAATCAACGTGCCGGAGGTGAAGAGCGCCAAGGATTCCGCCGAGGAACTGCCGGTGGTGAGCATCTCGCGGAACGGCAATACGTTCTTGAACGAGAAGCCGGTCAACATCAATCAAATCGCGGCTGAGATTTCGCGCCGCTTCAAAGGGCAGAAGGCCGTCTACGTGCGTGCCGACCGGGCGGCGATATTCGATCCCATCGCGCAAGTGATCAATACGCTGAATGAGGCCAAACTGCAGATCCGCGTGGTCACCAAACCGGAGGACACTTCGAGCCGGCGGTGAGAAGATCATCATGGCGCAACACCTCGACATTCTCGATCAGCACGAACCCATGTCGCGGGCGTTTGCCTTCGCCATTGCTCTGCACGCGGCGATGGCGGGGGGAATGTTGGTCTTCACCTGGCTGGAGGGAACCCGTGAGTCGTTCGGCGCGGCGGACGCAGGCGGCGGCGCCATCGGCATTGAAGCCGTCAATGCAATTCCGCTGGCGCACTCGGGAATGCAAAATCCGCTGGCCAACGATACGCAATCGCAGGTGCCGCAGCAGCCCGCGCCGCGCGAGCAAGCGCGCCGTGAAAAGGAATCGCCGAACGCGGTGGCCTTGAAAAGCCGGGAGAAGCGCCGCCTGACGGACGTCGCCAGTGAACGCCAGCGCTTTCGGCCTTTCAAGGAAATCGATCAAAATCAGGTGTTCGCCGCGCAAGCCCCGCAGGTTTCGAACCCTTTGTATTCAGCCTTGCCGGGATCGGGACGCATCGGCACCGGCGCAAATACAACGCTGGGCACCCGTTTCGCCGGCTACTCGCAGCAGATTCAGCAACTGGTGGCGCAGAAGTGGCGCACCAGCGACGTGGACGCGAGCATCCGCACCGCTCCCACCGTGATCGTGATCTTCGACCTTTTGCGCGATGGCCGCACAGCGAACTTGAAGATCTTGCAGCCCAGCGGCATCCCGTCTCTCGATTATTCCGTGCAGCGCGCGATCCTGGAAGCGACGCCCTTTCTGCCGATTCCCGCGGGCTTTGACCGGGACAAGGCAAAGGTGGAATTCTGGTTTGAGTTGAAACGATGAAAACGAAACATTTCGCAATAGCCGCGGCGGCGATCTTGTTGATCGCGTGCGCGGCAGCCATCACCGGCCAGCAGAGCGATATCAGCGGCGTGATTACCAGCGGCGAGCGGCCTTCCATCGCGGTGATCGACTTCCGCGGCTCCGGCGACGCTCAGCGCAACATGGACGTCTTCAACACCACGCTGTGGGACGAGATTTCCAACGCCGGTGCGCTCAAGATGGCGGCCAAGGGAATGTATCCTTTGGAAACTCCGCAGCGTCCACAGGATTTCATGGCGCCTACCGTCACCGCGCCCGTGCGCAGGGGCCAACCGCCGGTGACCACGCGCAATGGCCCGTGGCTCACGGACTGGTCCGGCCCGCCGGTGCGCACCAACTATCTGGCATTCGGATATACGGGCGTTCAGGACGGCCGTCTGGTTCTGTTCGGCTGGCTGTTCAACGTGGGCCAACCCGATGTGCAAAGCGCGCAGGTCATCGGCAAGTTGTACTTCGGCGCGCTGGATGCCGAGGGCTCGAAGAAAGTCGCGCGCGAATTCGCCGCCGATATCTTGGCGCAGTTCGGCGCCAAGAGCCTGGCGGGATCGAAGATCTACTTCGTATCGGACCGTACCGGAGCCAAGGAAATCTGGTCCATGGATTACGACGGCGGGAACCAACGCCGCCTGACGCAATACAATTCCATATCGAACATGCCGGCCGTTTCGCCGGACGGAAAGATGGTGGCCTTTACCACGTATGCGGGCGGCAACCCGCAGTTGCGCATTCATTCGGTGGAAACCGGCCGGAGGATGCCTTTCTACAATCCTGAATCGTCGGTGGTGGAAACGCCGGAGTTCACGCCCGACGGCAGGCAGATGCTGTTCGCCGCCGCGATTAACGGCTGGGTACAGCTCTGTGCCGCCAATGTGGACGGCAGCAATTTCCGGCGCATATCGAATGTCCGCGCGATTGAAGTCTCTCCGAAAGTGAACCCCAAGAACAGTTCGCAAATGCTGTTCATCTCCGGCCGCGGCGGCGGGCAGCAGATGTACATGAGCACGACCGACGGCACCGATATACAGAGGCTGACGACTGGGGAAGGCGACGTCTCCAACCCTTCGTGGAGCCCCAATGGACAGACCATCGCATTCGCCTGGACGCGCGGCTATGAGCCTGGAAATTTCAACATTTTCGTGATGGACGTGGCCAAGCGGACCCCCATCCAATTGACCCAGGGAACGGGACGCAATGAGAACCCGTGGTGGGCGCCGGACGGCGTACACGTGGTGTTCAGCTCCAAGCGGGGGAACACGACGCAAATTTATACCATGCTGGCGGACGGGACTAATGTTAAGCAGTTGACGACCCAAGGAAATAATCTTCAACCGGTGTGGGCAAACGGTGTAAACTAGCTGATAATCGGAAGTTGAGTTTTTCCACTTACGCCCTAAGGAGGCAGACTCTAAATGCAAATGAATTTGAGAACGCTCAGGACAGCGGTGTTGACCGTGGTGTTGGCTCTATCCGTAACGGCCT
>CAMAUG010000238.1 GCA_945861255.1 Candidatus Sulfopaludibacter sp. SbA3 | reverse complement strand
AAAGCATTGAATGATCTGTTGGCCGAATCGGGCGCAACCGCCGTTTGTTGGAATCGCCGTTACGAGCCAGCCGCCGTTGCCCGAGATGCCGATTTAAAGTCGCACCTTCGAGAGTGCGGGATCGCTGCGGAGAGCTTCAATGGCAATCTGCTGTTTGAACCGGGGACGATTCGAAATGGCAGCGGCCAGCCCTTTCGCGTCTTTACTGCATTCTGGCGGGCATCTCTTACCAAGCCCGTTGCGCCTCCTTCCAAAGACGCCCCAAGGAAGCTGCGCGCGCCTGAAAACTGGCCACAATCGTTGGAGCTTTCAGAACTAAAGCTCGAACCCACAGTCGATTGGGCAGGGGGCCTTTATGAGACTTGGCAGCCTGGCGAATCCGGAGCGAAGAGCCAACTGAAGCGCTTTCAGAAAGAAGCCATTCAAGGGTATCCGGCCGGCCGGGATACGCCTGGCGTTGTTGGAACATCCCGGCTTTCACCGCACCTGCACTTCGGTGAGATTGGTCCCGGACAGGTTTGGCGCGCTGTCCTTGGCATGATGAACGACGGAGCCGTCAGCAGTCATGGCGCGTACGAGGCCTACCTTCGGCAAATTGGCTGGCGCGAATTTGCCCACCAACTTCTGTATCATCACCCCGAATCCCCAGAAAAGGCGCTTCGACCGGAGTTTGCGGCGTTCCCTTGGAAGACCGATCCGCGGACACTACGAGCCTGGACGCAAGGTAAGACCGGTTATCCGCTCGTTGATGCAGGAATGCGTGAGCTGTGGCACACCGGTTGGATGCACAACCGGGTCCGAATGGTAGTCGCCTCATTCCTCGTCAAACACCTGTTGATTGGCTGGCAGGAAGGGGCGGCTTGGTTCTGGGACACGCTGGTGGATGCAGACCTGGCCAACAACACACTGGGATGGCAGTGGGTCTCGGGTTGTGGCGCTGACGCAGCTCCCTATTTTAGGATCTTCAATCCGGTCATCCAGGGCGAGAAGTTCGATCCCACTGGCAAATACGTCCGCCACTGGGTTCCCGAGTTGTCGGGATTACCGGACGACTGGATACACAAACCCTGGAAGGCGCCAGCATCGATACTCGCGAAGGCTGGTGTGGTGCTTGGGAAAACATACCCATCTCCAATCATTGATCACGAAGAGGCCCGCGAACGCGCATTGGCCGCTCTCAGAAGCATAGCGAGAAGAGCGAGAAGATGAAATCGCTGCTGGTTGCAGCTGGCCGAATCCCACGTGGCAGCCACAGTCTGGGTGGCTGCCGGACTTTGGAAGAGCGGCTTTAAGCAGTTCATGAAGCCTGTAGTTTCGTCCAAACCGGCGGCCACCTGCCCATACAGCAAGATCCCGATTCGGCCATCGCGCGAGGGGCACGCAAAGGGAATTGCGCGAAAGTCGGTGACGGCTTCATCTCCGATCCCGGAAAACGCACTTTTCAGAAGGCATTTCGCCACCAGAAATCGGTTGGCTCATGGGGGCGACAGGGCTTCAGATGACTCCTTGCCCTTTTCAAGCTAAGCCACGATATCACTTGGCTCCTCGGAACCAAGCCCGTATAAAACCCGATTTCATACAGCAATCCGCCCCACTTCTACGCCGGCGACAGCATGCAGTACATTCTGCTGTCCGGCAACCTGTGTGGCCAATTGAGCGTATTGAGGGGCTGTCCCATACGTCCGGGCGACGGCACCGATCAGTTCCGTGAGATTCTTGTCCTGCTGATATTGCTGCCACGCGTGCTGGTAGGGCCCGCCCTTCGTGATCAGCCACGCGTAGTCTTGGCAGGAGGCATCCAGCGAGTCGTAGTCGGCGAACTCGTCGTCGATCTCGACACGCAGGCGGCTGTCGGGCAGCAGCGCTATGACGCGGGCGGGACTGGCGGTGTGCAGGTGGTTCCATGCCTCCAGTTGTGCCGGCGTGAAGACTTCCTCCGTGGTGACCGTGCACCACTTCGTGTGGCGGGTGGCACGCTTGATGCCGAAATAGTTGGCGTGGCCAACAGGCTTCTCGCCCCACTTAGATTCAATCGCCCACTGAGCGATCAGCAACTGAGCCGGGCATCCAGTCTGGCAAACGGAGAAGTCTCCAGGGCCGACTTAAGAGAGGCGGCACTCACCGCAACCGCATGGCTATGTTGAGGAAAACGCGACGCGTCGCAGCGGGCGCAGGAAGGGCGATGACGTTAACAACAGGGGACTTCAATTCCGTGGTAGGAAGGTTTGGCTCCTCAGGTAGGACTCGAACCTACAACCCTTCGGTTAACAGCCGAATGCTCTACCATTGAGCTACTGAGGAGCAATAGGTGGGTACATCCTCATTACAACAGAGGTTGCGGAGCCTGTCAATTTTTCTGCGGGGCTGAACTGGTGGCCAGGGGCAATCCACCTGTTACCCCAGCAACTCGATCGACATACCGGCCAGAAACACGCTGGTCCACAGCATTATGGAAACCGCGGCCGAGAGGCGTGCGGCTATCGTGCTCGCGGAAATCGCGCGCTGGTGTATCGCGAAATGATACACCAGTGCTGCCGCGATGAGCACTATCTTGATCCTGAACGGCCCGTTCTCGGAGAAACGCACTGCGCCGCTGACGAACAGCAGCGGCCCCGTCACAATCTGAATTCCCAATCCCACTAGCGTCCACGGAGCGAGACCCTTGGCCACCTGTGCGGCGGGCGTGTCGCTGAGAATAAAGCCAAGCATTCGCAGATTCAGAACGAAGATCGAACCAAACACCACCACCAAGCCGGCTAAGTGAACGATTTCGATAGTAGGGAAAGCCCAAACCACGTTACGGATGGTTTGTGCCAGCGCAAGGCTTTGGCACCACTGAGCGAAAGTTGTAAACATAGCGGCTCCGCTACCGGACGTAGCTCAGCGTGTACCCAATGGCGCGGCCGGCCGCCATGATGCTGAACCAGAGAAAAATAGACAGGCCGCCGGCGATTCGCGCACGCAACGGGGCCACCGGCGCAAGATCCCAATCCTTCACTCTCCGGTACACCGAAAAATGAAACGTCATCACATTCAATCCGGCCAGGATCAGCATGGCCGCCTTCATGCGGAAGGGTATGTTTTCGTAAAGGCGCCCCGCTTCCGTACACACCAGCAGCGATCCGCTGGCCAGCATGATAGTGAACCCTGCCCACGTCCACGGGAGCAGTGCCCCGCCCACTCGCGAGATGCGTACGCCGCGCAGTCCGAAACCAAGTAACCGCAGATCCCAAAACACCACCGTCCCGGCCGCGATGATCAATCCAGCGACATGCGTGATGATCAGCACTGGAAACCAGTACAGCGACTCCCGCAGATCGATGGCGAATTGTGAGGCCTCCAAGGCACGCGCCCAATCGTGTAGCGGCATGATCCTCTCTAGTGTTGCATGGAGGGGCGCTGGGTTGGGGTGCGATGTTTATAATAATAGGTAACCCCATGTCGACAACCACTTTGACCACCCCTGCCACCGCTGCCAATCCGTTGAAACAACTTTCGAGCTTCGGCCAATCCGTCTGGCTCGACTATATTCGCCGCAGTCTGATGACCAGTGGGGAACTTGCGCGCCTGATCGATCAGGATGGCCTCGGTGGCATGACTTCCAACCCGGCGATTTTTGAGAAAGCCATTGTCGGCGGCACGGAGTATGCGGATCTGCTTACCGAACTCAAGCGCGACCCTGGAATGGACGCCAAGGCTGTCTATGAGCGCTTGGCCATACGCGATATTCAGGACGCCGCGGACGCGTTGCGGACCGTGTATGACCGGACGGCGAAGCGGGACGGCTACGTAAGTCTTGAAGTCGCGCCGTTTCTCGCTTACCAGACCGATGCCACCGTCGACGAAGCGCGGCGGCTATGGAAGGCCGTTGGACGGCCCAACTTGATGATCAAGGTGCCGGGCACGGCCGAGGGACTCCCGGCGGTTGAGATCCTGCTCAGCGAAGGCATCAACGTCAACATCACGCTGCTGTTCTCGCAGCAGGTTTATGAACAGGTGGCGCACACGTACGTGCGCGCCCTTGAAAAACGGGCCGCCGCGGGAAACGCGGTCGCCGGTATCGCCAGCGTCGCGAGTTTTTTCGTTAGTCGCATCGATACGCTGGTGGACGGCATCGTCGACGCTAAACTCGCGGCGGGCGTGGGTGCGGGCGAACGGGCTTTGCTTGAATCGGTGCGCGGCAAGGTGGCGATCGCCAACGCCAAGCTTGCCTATGAGAGTTATCAGAAGATCTTTTCCGGTCCGGGCTGGGACGCGCTGGCCGCCCGGGGCGCGCACACGCAGCGCGTGCTGTGGGCCAGCACATCCACCAAGAATCCCAAACTGCGCGATGTGCTTTACATTGAAGAACTCATCGGCAGGGACACCGTGAATACCATCCCTCCGGCCACCTACGACGCCTTCCGCGAGCACGGCGAACCGCGCGCATCGCTCGAAGAAGATCTTGACGGCGCCCGCGCGGTGATGGCCAATCTTGCCGCGGCCGGCATCTCCATCCAGCAGGTCACGGACGATCTGGTCGTGCAAGGCGTAAAGCTCTTCGAAGACGCGTTCGAAAAGTTGCTCACCTCGGTACGCGGTGGATGAGCGCGATCCGTTACGCGCTGCCCACCGGCGTGCGGGAACTCTTGCAGGAGCCCGAGGAGTTCGATGTCTCGCGGATTTGGGCCAAGGATGCCACGCTGTGGACCGGTTCGGACGAAGCGAAGTGGCTCGGATGGCTGTCGATCGCGGGCGAGCAACTCGCCGATGTCTCACGCTTCCAGCAGATCGCGCGTGAAGTAACGGCGGTCGGGTTCACAGATGTGGTATTGCTCGGCATGGGCGGCTCCAGCCTGTGCCCGGAAGTGCTGCGGCTCTCCTTTGGCCGCATGCCCGGCGCCCCGGAGTTTCACGTGCTGGATTCCACGGACCCCGCCCAGGCGCTGGCCGTTGAATCGAAAATCGATCTGGCGAGGACGCTGTTCATCGTGGCCAGCAAGTCGGGCTCAACGCTGGAGCCCAACGTGTTCTATCAGTACTTCTTCGAGCGTACGCGCCGCGCTGGGGCGCGGTTCATCGCGATCACTGATCCTGGTTCCGGCATGCAGGCGGTAGCCGAGCGTGACGGCTTTCGCCGGATCTTTTTTGGCAAAGCCGACATCGGAGGCCGATTTTCCGCGCTGTCTGATTTCGGCATGATCCCGGCCGCGGTGTTGGGTATTGACGCCGCCCGCTTGTTGCGTGGAGCCGATGCGATGGCCAAAGAATGCACTGCCCCGGTGGACGGGAATGAGAGCGCGAGGCTCGGCATCCTGTTGGGGACGCTGGCGCGGCAAGGCCGCGATAAGTTGACTCTCATCGTTTCACCGCAAATCCATGACCTGGGCGCATGGCTGGAGCAGTTGATCGCCGAATCCACCGGCAAAAACGGGAGGGCCATCATCCCGGTGGATCGCGAACCTCTAGGCCCACCGGAAGTCTACGGCGACGACCGCGTGTTTCTTTATGAACGCCTGGAATCCGCGCCGGACGCCGCGCAGGACCGCGCCGCGGAGGCTCTGGCCGCCGCCGGGCATCCCGTGATCACGATTGCCCTTCGCGATGTCTACGATCTGGGCCGAGAGTTCTTCCGCTGGGAATTTGTCACGGCAGTGGCGGGCGCTTTGCTCGGCGTGAATCCCTTCGATCAGCCCGACGTGGAAGCGAGCAAAATAGCTACGCGCAAGCTGACGGACGAATTCAATGCGACGGGAACGTTGCCCGCGGAGGCACCGGCGTTTGTTGAAGATGGTGTCAAAGTATTCGGAGCGACGGAGGCGTCCAGACTGGACGCTGCTCTCCGCGCCCGTATCCGGACATTGAACTCAGGCGATTACTTTGCACTGCTTGCCTACATCGAGATGAACCCGGCGCACGAAGCCGCGCTCCAGGCCATGCGGACACGTGTGCGCGATACAATGCGCGTGGCCACGTGCGTCGGATTCGGGCCCCGCTTTTTGCATTCGACAGGCCAGGCATACAAGGGAGGGCCCCCCACCGGTGTGTTCCTTCAGATCACAGCCGACGACGCGCGCGACCTTGCGGTGCCTGGACAGAAGTACTCGTTCGGCGTCGTGAAGGCCGCGCAGGCCAGAGGCGATCTCACGGTGCTCGAAGAACGCGGCCGCCGCGTGCTGCGAGTCCACTTCA
>CAMAUG010000237.1 GCA_945861255.1 Candidatus Sulfopaludibacter sp. SbA3 | reverse complement strand
AACTTGTGCTGGCTCCCTTTACCCCCCTGTAAGTATCCCTACGTCTGCTCACGGCGAAATTGCCAGCCGAACACTGGTCCGCTGTCCGGCGGCCCTTGCCACCCGCCTCGCTTGGCGACAAGCCCGTACTGTGAGAAATGCGGGTTAGGAACGCCGGCCACGTTGGGCCTCTGTGCGGGACCCGCGCCCACGTTGGCCTGATCACCGGCCAGATTCACCGTGAACGGCGCTCCGGTTTGCACCGTATAGTATCCGCTGGTCTGCCATTGTCCAAATGCCTGGCGAAGCCAGCGCGCGGAAACTCGGGGCGCCGGAATTTGATACGTGAAGCTCACGATCACGCGGTGGCGGTGGTCGAAGCTGGATGTGGCTTTCTCCGTGCGGCGGTCGTACACATTTTGGGGCAGATTCACTTCGTTGAGCGTCGCGCCGGGATCGGAAGCGTCGTCGATGGCGTGGGACCATGTCCAGTTCACGCCGTAGCCCAAGCCGTTGGTGAAGCGGCGGGTCAGATTCGCGGTAAGGGCGTCGTACTTCGCCCAGCCATCCCAGCGAATCGTTTGAAACTGGCTCAACCGCGGGATGGGGCGGCGCGCGGCGATGGCGCCGGCGCCGGGCAGCGGAATGTTATGTACGGTGGAACTATCGGCATGCACCGTGCGCGAGGCAATGTAGGAAAGCGCCAGCGACGTGCTGGGGGAAAGTTCACGCTCCAGGCTCAGATGCCACACCTGGTTGTACTCCACCATGAAATCGGGATTGAGAGTGGCTCCGCCCACGGTTCCGGCGGCGCCGGTGGCGAGTGCGTTCCGGGTGCTGAAGCTGGGCGTTGCCGCGACCGATGAATTCACGGTCTTGCTGACGAAAAACGGCAAGTTCTGTGCGAACGCGGTGATGATGCTGTACGCAGCCTGATTGGGATAGATGCCGTAGCTCGCGCGCAGGACGGTTTCGAGATTTCCAGGAAGATTCCAGGCGATTCCGCCGCGCGGAGCGATCCGCGGTTTGGTGCGGCGCAGCAGGCTTTCATCCCAGCCGGCCGCGGCCGAGCTGACATAGGGGATCGGGATCAGCGGCAGCAGCGCGGCGGCCGCGGAAGAAATATTTCCCGCCCCGTCGCTGGGGATGACGTACCGCCCGCCAGGCGTCCACGGATCGATGGCCGCCATGTTGCGGTTGGCCTCCGTCATGTTCTGGTTGTATTCGTAGCGCACGCCGAAATCCAACTTGAAAGTGGGCCGGATTTGCCAGCCGTCCTGGAAATAGTAGTGCGCCCAGTTCGCGTTGGCGTCCATCGCGGCACGGCCCAGGCCCGCTTGCGCCGTGGTGGGATAGCCCAGCAGAAAATCGGCGAAGGAGCTGCCATCGGCGCGGCCCGCCGCGGAGGAAGTCCAGCGCGGCGTGAACGCGAACACACCGCGGGCTCCGTTCGGATTCACGGGCCGGAAATCGAAATGCATGAAGTAGAAACCGGAACGCATGGTGTGCCTGCCCTCGTGGACCACTACGTTGTCATAAAATTCGTAGTCTCGGTCGCGGCGGCTGGTGAACAGCGCGGGATCGCCCATGGTGCTGAATTCACCGCCGAAGGTGAACTGCGGGTAGCCCATGTCGAGGGGGTTCGCGGTCACTCCTCGCAAGCCGGTTTGCGCCGCGAACGCTGCTCCCGCATTTGGACTGGACTGCCCGCCGTTCACCGTCAGGAAACCGAAGCGAAGTTCGTTCAACACAGCGGGAGTGAACGCGCGGCTCCATCCCACCACGCCATTGGTTGCGTGCGTAGTCAGGTTGCGGCCGAACCCAGGCAGAAGGCTCTCCTGCAGCACGCCCGAGCCGAACGGATCGAACTGGCGTGCGTCGAACAAAGACGCGCGCAGGTACAGGTTGTCCTTATCGGTGAGCTGGTGATCCAGCCGCGCCGTGTACCCATTGGTATTGACGCGCCGCCGTTCCACTGCACGATAATTCTGCGCGATTCCCGGCAGGTTCGGGCGTGGAATGCGGGCGAGCAGGGCCAGGGCCACGGGATCGAGCGGCCGGTCCATGCGGTTCCCTGGGAAGGCGGCGCGCGTTCCGCCCGCACCACTGCTGAACGGATCGTAGATCACGGGCAAGCCCGAAAAATCCCCGGCGCGCATGGCTTCTGTAGGGACGGAAAACGTTTGCGTCAACGACTTGCGAATCCGCTGGCCTTCATAACTCAAAAAGAAGAATGTCCGGTTCTTGCGGAGAGGCCCGCCGAAGGTGCCTCCGAACTGGTTCTGGCGGAACGGTGGAATGGGCGCGGCGGGCGAATCGAAGAAATTCTTCGCGTCGAAGCTCTGGTTGCGCACGAAAGAAAACAGCGTCCCCGAAAAACGATTGGTGCCCGAGCGCGTGATCACGTTGATGACCGCGCCGGATTTGCCGCCAAACTCGGGCGAGTAGGAAGTCTTCATGAGATTGAATTCCGCGATGGCGTCAATGGAGGGCGCGATCACCATGTTGTTAAAGTATTCGTCGGTGACGACGACGCCGTCCAGCAGGTAGAGATTGTGTCCGCTGCGCTGGCCCAGCACGTTGACCAGTGTGCCGGCCTGTTGCAGCGCGTCGCCGCGCGTTCCACCGGGCGGGCGGACCACGCCCTCGGTCAGCATCGCCAGATCCAGAAATTGCCGGCCCTTGAGCGGCAGCATGATCGCCTGGCGCCGTTCGACGGTGTTCGTGATTCCGGCCGCTTCCAGTTGCACGCGCAGCGCGCTGCCTTCCACGGTCATGGTTTCCGAAGCGCCGCCCACTTCCAAAGTGACGTTCTGCTGGAGTTTGGCACCCGCATGAATTTCGATCCGGCCGAGCGACGCCAGTTTGAAGCCCGGTGCGCTGGCGGTAAGAGAATACTCGCCTACGGGAAGCTGTGCCAGCAGGTATTCGCCGGCTCCATTGGACGCGGTCGTGAACTTCTGGCCGGTGGGAGGAAACTCGGCGACCAGGGAAGCGTTGGGCAGCACGGCGCCGGAAGGGTCACGCACGGAGCCGCTCACTTCGCCCGTGTTCATTTGCGCGGATGCGATCGCGGCGCCCAACAATAGCGCGCCCAGGCGGAGATGTCTACCCACGATTCGCATATGCACAAACACACCAAGGGCGTTGGCGACGAACACTACTTACCTCAGCTTATGCAAAATTGTAGCGCGCACGCAGCAGCACGGTCCGCGCCCGTCATCGGGCCGGCGCGACCCACGTGTTGGCGGGGAAGGATATTCCTGTCATTCGCGCTCCGTTTCGCCGTCGTTCAAATTTTTCGTTCGGGGCCCCTCGTTGCCACTATCGGAAGGCAACGTCCGGCCCCTGTTTCGCTAAGGGCGCGCGACTTGAATCACCCAATTCCTCCCTTTCGGGAAGCTTTAACGCTGCTCCAACAGTGTCTAGAATTGCTGAAGCTTTCGTGAGCCGGTACTGTGCAAGACCAACACCCGGACTTCTTGCCTACAAACGTAGCGCGGGGCGCGCGTCCGGTGGGGCTTGTCGAAGCCGTAACGCGAGGACGGGATTGCGGATCGAATCTTCGCGGAATGCGTGAGCGCAGATTTGCGCGGCCAGACGCGCGCGGATTTGGACGGCCTGCTGCGTGCGCCGATTCGCGCGGCTTCCTGCCGGGCGGCCTCCTGCTAGAATGACAGTTTCCCCATGGACCATTTGAAAAGCCTGATCCGCGAGGTGCCGGATTTCCCCAAGCCCGGCATCCTGTTCTATGACATCACCACCTTGCTCAAGGACCCCGGCGGGCTGCGCGCGGTCATCGACGGATTGAGTGGCAAATACCTTAACGAAAAAATCGACACGGTGATCGGCATTGAGGCGCGCGGATTTATTTTCGCTCCCGCCGTGGCCTACGCGTTGAACGCGGGGTTCGTGCCGGTACGCAAGCCGGGCAAACTGCCGGCCGCCACCGAGCGCATTGAGTACAAGCTGGAGTACGGGACCGACTCGCTCGAAATCCACTTGGACGCGGTGCGGCCCGGACAGAAGATCCTGATTGTGGACGACGTGCTGGCCACCGGCGGCACCGCGCATGCCGTGGTGGATCTGGTGCGCAACCTGGGAGGAGTGGTGGTGGGTTTGGGATTCGTGCTGGAGCTTGATTTCCTGAGTGGGCGGGAGAGGCTGCCCGGTTGCGACGTGCAGGCTTTGCTGCATTACTAGGCGTGCGTCGCCCCGGGTGATTTGCGGGAAGACGGGATGAAAAGGGACGCCACATCATCGCGCCGGAACGCCACGCAAGGTGACTGAGCCATGATGCGGCGCGCCGACATTCGCTCTCTCGCCAAGATCAATCTCGACGTGCGCGTGCTGCACAAGCGCGCCGATGGGTTTCATGAGCTGCGCACAGTTTTTCAGACCATCTCGCTGGCCGACAAGATCGAGATGGAATACGAACCGGCGCGGCGAACATCGCTCGACATCGATGACGCCCTGAGCATCCCGGACAACCTGATTCTGCGCGCCGCCCGCGCCGTGCTGGACGCCACGAAGACGACGGCGCGGGTCCGCTTCACGCTCACCAAGAACATCCCGATGGGCGGCGGGTTGGGCGGCGGGTCCAGCAACGCAGCGGCGGTGCTGCTGGCGCTGCCGGTGTTGGCCGGGAAGCGCATCGGCCTGGCGGATCTGGCCGAATTGGGCGCGCAACTGGGGAGTGACGTTCCGTTCTTCCTGACCGGGGGCACGGCGGTGGCGGTGGACCGCGGCACGGAAACCTATCCGCTGCCGGAGATCGCGCGGGAGCCGATTCTGGTGGTCTCATCGGGACTGCATGTGGCCACGGGTCCGGCGTATGAGGCGCTGGGAAGGAGCGCGGGCGGCGGTTTGACTTCAGCGGACTTCTCACGTAGAATTAAGGGTTTCCGGGCCTTTGTCGAGTCGCTGGCCAGTGTTCGATCGGCAAGGCAGGCGAGTGCGTTCAGCGCGAACGATTTCGAGCCGGTTGTTTTCGGTCAGTATCCCCAGTTGAAAACCCTGTCGGGCAAGCTGCGGAAAGCCGTGGTGGGTGCGGCGTCGACGGAGGGATTGCGTGCCGCGGGCCGCGGCCCCGGACGCGGTGGGGTGGGGATGACCGGAAGCGGATCGGCCTTGTTCGCGCTTTTTGCGTCTGAAGCGGAGCGCGCTCTCGTGGAACGGGTTTTGAAGCGGGATGGGGTGTTCGAGGGCTGCCGCGTGCTGCGGGCCAAGCTGGTGGACCGCCGCGGTTATCAGCGGATGTGGCGGGCGCAGTTGGCGGAGCACCTGGGTCCCGTGGAGAACGAGCGGGATGTGACGATATGGCCGCCCCAAAGCCGGTACGCGCGATGAGGTTTAACCACTTCAAGGTCTTTTCGGGCAACGCGAATCCCGCGCTGGCGGGCGAGATCTGCTATGAGCTGGGCTGCCAGCTAGCGGCGGTCAACGTCAAGCAGTTTTCCGACGGGGAAGTGCACCTGCAGATCCAGGAGAACGTGCGCGGCGCCGATGTTTTCGTGGTGCAGCCCACGTGTACGCCGGTGGACCGGCATTTGATGGAGCTGTGGCTGATGATGGACGCACTGAAGAGGGCCTCGGCGGAGCGCATCACGGCGGTGTTACCCTATTATGGGTACGCGCGGCAGGACCGCAAGGACCGCCCGCGCATGCCGATCTCGGCGCGTCTGGTGGCCAGTTTATTGGAACGTGCCGGAGCCAACCGCGTTCTGGCGCTGGATTTACACGCCGCGCAGATTCAGGGCTTTTTCGATGTTCCGGTGGACCATCTGTTCGCGACACCGGTGATGATCGAGTATTTCGAGGCGATGGGCGGCGAAGGGTTGACGGTGGTATCGCCGGACGCGGGCGGCGTGGAGCGGGCGCGGGCATTCGCGAAGCGGTTGGAGTCGCCGCTCGCGATCATCGACAAGCGGCGCACGGAAGTGAACGTGGCCGAAGTGATGCACATCATCGGCGACGTGGAAGGGCAGGATTGCCTGATCGTCGACGATCTGATCGACACGGCGGGCACGTTGACGAAGGCGGCCGAGGCGCTGATGCAGCAGGGCGCGAAGTCCGTGCGGGCTTGCGCGACGCACGCGGTGCTGTCGGGACCGGCGGTGGAGCGCATCGAAAGCTCCGCGCTGGTGGAAGTGGTGGTGACGAATTCGATCCCGCTGAGGGACGACGCGGCGAATTGCCAGCGGATCAAGCAGCTTTCCGTGGCGCCGCTGTTAGCCAAGGCGATTCAATCGAT